>SCVN01000003.1 GCA_004296885.1 Nitrospirota bacterium
GGATCGGACCGGCAGGGGGGCAGGTCCGCCGCATACTCGGTCACCACGGTGATGCGGGCCTTCATCAATTCGTTGGACAGGAAATCCAGCACGCCTTTGAGGATCGCGGCGACCGAGCAGAGTTGCAGCGTCGGCTGGATCGGTCTGGCCAGAGTCAGAAACCGCTGGGCGATGCCGCCCATGCGCTGGGCCGCATCCCCGATCTTTTGCAAATCCGGCTCGAGCCCGTCGTACTCCCGGTTGGCCAGTTTTTCCTTCAGCAATTGGAGACGGCCGGTCACGACGAACAGCGGATTCTTGAGTTCGTGCACGATCCCGCCGAGCAGTTGACCCATCGACGCCAGTTGCTCGATCCGCTGCGCATGCCGCTCCATCTGTTTGCGTTCGGTAATGTCCAGCCAGATGCCGATCAATTCCTTCGGCTGGCCGGCCTCATCCCGGACCAGCACCGACCGATCCAACAGCCAGCGGTACCGGCCGTCCGCGCATTGCCAGCGATACTCCGAAGAGGCGCCCCCACGTTCGACCGCCGCGCGCATGCTCGCCAGGGCCGCCGCCCGGTCATCCGGGTGGAGGCGTGAGACCCAGAGGCTCGGGTCGTCGGTGAAGCGTTTCGGCGGAAAGCCGGCGACCTGTTCGATGTTGTCGCTGACCCAGGTCCCGCCGTAGTCGCCGAATGGCCGCGCCGTGTACAGCACCATCGGGACGGAGTGGAGGATCAGCGATTGCCGGGCTTCGCTCTGACGCACGGCCTCCTCGGCCCGCTCGCGCTCGGTCACGTCGTTCAGCGAAAAGACGAGCGACTCCACCGCTCCTCGCCGATCCAGGATGGGGGTCAGCGTCCAATCCCAGTACGTGACGCCCCACTCGGGATGGTCGGGGAAGGCGAAGGGGCGCGCCACGGTCTGATAGGGTCTTCCGGTCCTCACCACCTCCTCGAAAATCGCTTGGGCGTCGGACGGGTAGAATTCGAAGTGGTTGTGGCCGGCGAATTCCGAGACCTCGCGCTGACAAGCCTTGGCGTAGGCCTCGTTGACCCGGATGAAATTGAACGCCCTGTCGAGAATCACCAGCGGGGTGACGGAGTGGAGAAAGAACGCGTCCAGCGTCCGCCCCTGGCTGATGAGCTGCTCGCTGAGCCGCTGACGTTCGGCGCGCAGCCGGAGCTGCCGCACCCCGTACGCCGCGTCGTCCGCCAGCTCAGCGAGCAACTCGACGGCCTCGGCGTCGAAGGCGTCCGGGTCTTGCGAATGAATCTGCACCAGGCCGATCCTGTCCTCGCCGGACAGGAGGGGCAGGGCGATGAATGAGGCGTAACCGAATCGGCTGGCCTCGTCGCGCCAGCGAGCCCAGACCGGGTCGGTGAAAATCCGTCTGGCCGCCGCCGGCCGGCCCGTTCGCATCGCCGTCGCGATCGGTTCCATCCGCTGAAGGTCGGCCCACGTGAAAGTGACCGACGCCAGATAGTCGGCGGGGAACCCATACCGGCTTGTGGATGGCTCGGCCGTCCCCGCGGCAGGCTCCAGCACGCAGACGCAGGCCGTTCGGTATTCCCCCGTCTCCACCAGGATGCGGCAGATCTTTTCCAGGAACGTCGCTTCATCCGAGGCGCGGATCAAGGCTTGGTTGCAGAGGCTGACCATTCGTAGATCCCGGTTGATCCGCTGCAACCGCTCCTGCACCTGCTTCTGCTCGGTGACGTCTCGAGCGACGGCATAGATCAATCCCCCCCTCGCCTGGGCGGTCCACGCCAGCCAGCGATAGGATCCATCCTTGCACCGGTACCGGTTCTCGAAATAGGTGAGCCGTTCTCCCTCCGCCAGTCGCGCCACAACCTGATTCGTGCCGGCTCGGTCATCCGGATGGATGAATTCGGCGAAGGGGACGGCAAGCAGTTCGGTTTCGGAATGGCCAAACGTGCTGACGAATGCCCGGTTAACCCGCTTGAAGTACCCGTCGACGCCCACGATGCACAGGAGGTCCAGCGAGAGGGCGAAGAACCGTTCGAGATCTTCCTCCGCCTTCTTGCGTTGGGTGAGATCGACCCCCATGCCGACGAGGTAACTCCGATCGTCGGCCTGGAATCTGACCCCTGTGAAGAAGAAGGGTTGACTCACCCCCTCCTTCGACACCAGGCCGGCTTCCGCCTCGGCCCGGCCGGTGGCGAAGCATTCGCGAATTCTTTCCGTAATGAGCGCCTTATCGTCTCCCTTGAATAAATCCAATGCCCTCATCCGGCGGATTTCGTCGGCCGTATACCCGCTCGTCGTTTCCAAGTTCCAGTTCCACCGGAGGAAATGCCCGTCCTCGTCGATCAGATAGAAAATCCCCGGCAGACTGTTGAGCGTGGCTTCCGAGAAGCTCTTTTCCCTCATCAAGGCTTCCTGCGCCTGTTTACGCTCGGCGATGTCCCGGAGAATGCCGACCGCGTTCCACCGGCCGCCCAGTTTCACGGCGGAGACCGACAATTCGATGGGGAACTCGCTCCCATTCCGTCTTTGTGCCACAAGCTCCAGAGTCTTCCCCACGACCGGGCCCTGACCCGTCTCTCGGAACTGAGCCCAGCCCCGCCGATAAGCTTCACGGAATCGTTCCGGCGCACAGACCCGGTGCAGCTCCCGACCCAGTGCCTCATGGGCGGGATACCCGAAAATCCGTTCCGCCGCCTGGTTCCAGAAGCTGATCTTCCCTTCATGATCGAGCAGAATGACGGCATCCTGGGCCGACGCGCTGATAGCCCGGAAGGTCTCCTCGCTTGCGCGGAGCGCTTCCTCTGTCTGCTTTCGTTCCCGGTATGAAACCAGGCTGTCGGCCACCGCGTTGATCAGGTTTCTCTCTTCGGCCAAGAAAGGCCCTTCGACTTCATCGGGTTTCTCTTCAAGGTAGACCACCTCGATCGTGCCGCGCTTGCCGTCCGCCGTCTCAAACGCCGCGCTCTGTTTCCACGGGGTCTCGGCGAAGTTCGGCGTGGCACTGGCCTGCCCATCCAGCGTGATGCGAGCCGCGGTGATCTCCGGATATTGCCAGGCCGGGGGCAACAGCGCGGCCAGTTCCTGCAGCAGGTCCGCGGGCAGCTTTGTGCGGTCCTGCAGCAATCGCGCGCTCTTGTAGAGGCAGGTCAATTCCTTGACCCGCTCGCCCCGGTCGTGAATCATCCGGCGCAGCGTCGCGTCCATCTGCTTGCGCGCCGCCAGATTGTTCAGCCATTGCTCCAGCCTGGCCTCCGACCGATCCTTGGCCAGAAAGGCGGCGGGTGGCAGGTAGTAGGGGTTGTCGTGGAGCTCCGTGCCCACCGCCACCATCGGATGGGTGGCCAGGATGTCGAGTTGGACGTCAGGGGTGAACCGACGCCGGTCATATTGGCAGAGCGCCAGGCAGCGGCTCCCGGGAAAGAAGTTGTTCAGCTTGGCTTCGTACTCGATCAGCTGTTCCGAGCCGGGCAGCCCCCGCAAGGCCCAGGTCATCTCGCCGGTGACGCGCAAGGCCGGGTAGCCTTCCGCCACCGCCTGTTCGGTGGCCGCTCGGAGCAACGCGATCATCCGGTCCGGGTCGAACGTCCCCTCGCGCAGGTAGGCCTCCCGAACCGTCAGGATGCCCAACTGGCCTCGCTTCAAGAGGGGGTCCACGTCCAGCCCGTCGTTCCGCAGATACGAGAGGATCGTCTCCGCGGTCCTGGCGTCCACGATGTAGAGAACCTTTTCGCCCTGTTCCAGTCCTTGACGGAGAAACGGGGTGAGCAAGGTCCGGTGCTCCTCCTCGGTCTCGTAGAGCGAACACAAGTGCGCGCCCGGCTTCAAGGTCG
The DNA here is from genome assembly GCA_004296885.1 of Nitrospirota bacterium. Lineage (NCBI taxonomy): Bacteria > Pseudomonadati > Nitrospirota > Nitrospirota bacterium. The sequence goes on from SCVN01000003.1 coordinate 3,803, forward strand.
AGAGGGTCGGCAAGGCATCGGGTCGTGTGGCGGTTATGTCCATGGTTTCCTAAAGAGCGATCAGCCGTTCACTTTCATCCCTCAGCGTTGCTCTCACGGCTGATAACTGATAGCTGATGGCTGACCGCTGTTTTCAGCCACCGGCAGCCGGACGATAAAGGTCGCGCCTTGACCCACGTCGGACTCGCAGGTCACGGTGCCCCCGAGGGCCATGACGGTTGTGCGGACCGCCCAGAGGCCCAGGCCCGTGCCTTCTTGGGGCGGTTTCGTCGTAAAGAACGGATCGAACAGCTTGAGACGGTGCTCCGGGAGAATGCCGGGCCCGTCGTCTTGTATCCTGACTTCTATCCATCGCTCTCCATCGCCCCTTCCCCGTGTCACCCCTTCACCGTGTCCCGTATCGGCCGACTCGGAGACGGGGAGACGCGGAGACGCGGCGACGCGGCGCTCTCCGCGTCCCCGTGTCCCCGTGTCGGTCACAAGCCGCGCGCTCACCCTCAATGTCCCCTTGCCATGCGCCTTGACCATCGCCTGCATGGCATTCATCATGAGGTTCAGGAACACTTCCTGGAGTTGCTTCGGATCGGCTTGGACCAGGGGCAGATCCGACGTGATGGCGGTGTCGACTCGAATCTGGTTTTTCATCAGTTCGTTGCCCAGAAACTCCAACGTCTGCCTCAGCGCCGTCGGCACGGCGCAGGGCTCCAGTCGCGGCTGGGAAGGCCGGGCCAGGGTGAGAAACCGTTCGGTGATCCGGCTCATACGGCCGGCGGCCGCTTCGATCTTCTCGAGATCGGCCGGCAGCGTGGCGTATTCCTGCTGGAGCAACTTCTCCCGGAACAGTTGCAGATGGCCGGTCAGGATGAAGAGGGGGTTCCGGAGTTCGTGGGCGAGCCCGCCCAACAGTTGTCCGATCGCCGCCAGCCGCTCCAGTCGTTGCCCCTGCGCCGCGATCTCTTTACGGGCCGTGATGTCACGGATGACGACGAACATCATCTCTTCCCCTTGATATAACAACGGCACCGCCGTGACCTCCACATCAATGGGCGTTCCGTCGAGACGGACGTAAGTCTCTTCGAGGAGGGGCGCGGTCGTATGCAGGTCGCGGTATCGCTTGATGCGATCCCGCACGATCGCATGGAACGTCGGGTGAAGGAACTGAAACACTGATTTGCCAAGGACTTGATCGGACTTGGTGGCGCCCAACAACCGCAAACCGCCGCTGTTGATGTAGATGATTTGATCGACCGATGTCCGATTAATGAAAATGCCGTCGGGGCTGGTTTCCACCATGGCGCGAAACCGTTGCTCACTCTCCCGAAGCGCCTGCTCCGCCCGCTTGCGCTCGGTGATGTCCTGAGACAGACCCAGCAGATAGCGGGGTACGCCCTGTTCATCCAGGATTGGAATCTTTTTGGTATGCAGAATTCTCTGGCCCTTATCCCTGGTCTGGATCAGTTCTTCCGGGATGTCCAAGAGCTGCCCTCCGGCCAAGACGTCCCGATCCTTGGCCGCGAAGAAATCGGCTTGCTCTTTCGGAAAGAAGTCGTGATCGCACTTCCCGATCAGCTCCTCCTGCGAGCGGCCGATCAATGCCTCACCGGCCCTGTTGAACAACACAAACCGCAAATCTCTCGCGTCCTTCACAAAAACCATGTCGGGAAGGTTCTCGATGATCGAGTCGAGGAAATGCTGGAGCCGGCGCTGCTCTTCTTCACTTTGCTTGCGGTCCGTGAAGTCATAACAGGACCCGACATACCCGGCGAAGGTCCCGTCCAGGTCGTTGAACGGTTGTCCCACATCCATCATCCAGCGATAGGCCCCATCGTGGCGGCGCAACCGGTACTCCAACACAAAGGGCCTGTGGGCGTCGAACGCCTGACGATAGTCGTGGACGCAGCGGGCCCGATCGTCCGGATGCACCCCTTCCACCCAGCCGTCTCTCAGCTCCTGCTCCAACGTCCGGCCCGTCAAGTCCAGCCAAGTCTTGTTGAACCAGTTGCACTTTGCGTCCAGACCGGCTCGCCAGACGGGGGTCGGGAAGTCATCGAGGAGCTTCAGGTAAAAATCCCGCGAGGCCTCGATCATCTCCTCCGCCCGCTTGCGGTCGGTGATGTCGCGATCCGTTCCGCGATAACCGAGAAACTCTCCGTTGCCGTCGAAGACCGGCATCCCGCTGGTCTCCAGCACGATTCGACGTCCATCCTTGTGGAGGTTCGTGTTCTCAATGCCCGTAAAAGGCGCATGCACCGAAAGGAATGCCTCGAAGGTCACGGCCACGCGCTCGGCTTCATCGGGAGGCATCAACTCGAACGGCGTTCTTCCGATCACGTCCGCCGGCTCATAGCCCAATAGATCTTGAATGCGAGGACTGACATAGGTGTACCGCCCGTTCCGATCAATCTCCCAAATCCAGTCGCCGATTGTCTCGACCAAGGATTGGAACCGTTCTTTAGCCAGACGAACCTCCTGCTCCACCCGCTTGCGCTCGGTGATGTCCGTCAGCGAGCCGACGATGGCCGTCGTCTTGCCGTCGCGAACCACGGGCGCTTCATGGACCTCCACCCAGATGACGCGTCCATCCATCGCCTTGAGTTCCAGTTCATAGGCCGGCTGGGCTTGTCCCGTGTCAATCGCGCGCTGGGTCAGTTCGAAGCCCTGTTGGTTCACCGGATTGTCGGTCAGAAACTCCGTCCATTTGGTCTGCCCCATCGCCGGCGCACAGGCCAGAAGCGCACTGGCTTGCGGGCTCAAGTAGGTCAGAACATGGTCCGGGGTATGGGCATAAAACACGTTCGTGCTGTGCTCGAGAATCTCGCGGAGTTTTTGCTCGGCCTGACGGAGCGTCTCCTCCGCCCGCTTCCGATCGGTGATGTCGCGAGCGATGGTGGAGAAGAGCGTCACCGACCCGTCGGGGCCTTTGTGTGCCAGGACGACCTGGGACACGGGAATCTTCCGTCCGTCTCGCGCCAGCAATTCCGTCTCGCCCGACCACTGTCCTTCGCGCGCCGCCGTGGGGAGTCCTTGTTGCAAGAAATCGGCGGGCCCCTGGGGCTGATCTTCGTCGGCGATCCTGAGTCCGGTCAGATCTTCGTCCTCCCCGAATCCGATCAGCCGCCGCCCGGCCCGGTTCACATACAAGACGTGGCCATCCCCATCGGCCGTGGCGACGAAATCCGAGGTGGAGTCCAGGATCGCCGCCAATTGCCCGTGCTTCTCTTCCAGACGCTTGCGCTCCCATTCCTCCAGCCTGAGCGCGACCTGGTTGGCAATGGCCACGGCAAACGCCTGCTCATCCTGCGTCCAGTGCCGCACCGGGCCGACATGCTCGTGGCACACGACTCCATCCGGCACACCGCCCAGTCGAATCGTCGCATCCATCATGGAACGGATGCCGAGGGGTGTGAGGTAGCTCTCGGAAAACTCGCGCGTCCGCGGGTCGGCATGCGCGTCACTCGCGTCGATGACGTCGGCCTCGGACAGCGCCAGGAAGTAGCCCGGGTAATCGCCGGTACGGAGTTCCTGTCCGGACGAGTGCCGGTCGACGTCCCGTTCGTAGAGGTCCACGCACCGCAGGACCGGGCGCGCCGGGTCGAAACGCCAGATGCTGACGCGCGCGACGCCGAGCGTCTTCGCGGACATTTCGGTGATGCGTCGCAGCGACGCCATCACGTCACCGTGTTGCGTCGCCGCGCGCTTGGTCAGAGCGATGAGCGCGGCGACCTGTCGGAAGCCTCTGGCCACGCCCTCCCGTAACGCCGCCTCCGTACGTTCGTGCTCGGCGATCTCCGTTTCCAGCTTCCGGTTGGCGGTCTGAAGCTGCGCCGTGCGTTCGACGACCCGCTGTTCCAGCTCGGCATTGAGCCGACGGACCTCTTCTTCCACGCGCCGCTGCTCGTCGATGTCCGTGTTGGAGCCGAACCACTTGACGATGCAGCCCGACGGATCGCGCAGGGGGACTGCCCGCGTCTTGAACCACCGATACAGCCCGTCCGCCCGGCGGATGCGGAACTCCACGTCGAACTTATTGCCATCCCGCACCGCTGCGTCCCAGACATTTTGGACATGCCGGCGGTCGTCGGGATGCAGTTGCTCCGTCCACCCGTAGCCGAGCTGGGGGGCCTCCGGAATACCTGTGTACTCGATCCATTGACGGCTCAAGTAGTCGCACCGACCGTCCGGCAGGCAGGTCCAGATCAACTGCGGCAGCGACTCCGTCAGGGTCCGAAACCGCTCCTCTCTCTCGCGTAACTCGTCCTCCACGCGTTTCTGCTCGCTGCTCTGGATGCGGGCCCACCGTCCTTCCCGTTTGATCAGCGCGAACTGATGGTTGGACACCACGTCAATGACCTCGGAGGCGCCGCACTTGTCCAGCGAATAGGTGCAGAGCGCCATCATGCGGAATTGGCCGATGACGCTGTTCACTTTTTGCTCATAGTCGGCGAAGGCGTGCCATTCCTGCGATTCGAGCCAGAAGGTGTTGCCGGTCAACCGCAGCCCCTCGAAGCCCTTGGCCCTCGCCTGCTCGAGCTTCTCCACCCAGCCCCTCAGCACCCGGTCGGCCTCGAAGACGCCGCCCCGGCGATACCAGTCGGTATACGGGATGATTTCCAACTGCCCCTTCGCGAGGTAGCGGTCCAAGTCGGGGACGGCCTGGCGGAGCGCGCTCATGGCTTCCGCCTCGGTCAGCGGCTCCGAGGTCACCCACATGCAGAATTCGTTCTGTGCCAATCCCGCTGTGAAATACGGGACGAGCAGATCGAGGAGATCTTCCTTGGTCTTGTAGAATTGACAGAAGTGCGTGCCCCATGGCACCTCGCCGATGACCTCGATTCCGGTCTTTCTGCACGCGTCTATGGGCATGCTGCTCCCCGCCTGATCAGGTCACTGTCGGACGTCGGCCGCTTCCGGCAGCCACGCGCTGGATTTCCACTCTCAGCGTGGCGCTCCCGGTGGAGGGAGGCTGGGTTTCGCCGGCAGCCGGACGATGAACGTGGTCCCCCGCCCCACCTCCGTCTCGCACGTCACCTGGCCTTTCAGGCTCATGACGATGGTGCGCACCGTCCAGAGCCCCAGCCCCGTGCCTTCTCCCGCCGGCTTGGTGCTGAAAAACGGATCGAACAGCTTGGGCCGGTGCTCAGGGAGAATGCCGGACCCGTCATCTTGTATCCGAACTTCGATCCATCCCTTGCGCAGGGTTGCGGCCACCGTTAACGTCCCTCGACCGTGGGACGAGGCCATCTCCTGGATCGCGTTGAGCAGGAGGTTCAAGAATGCCTCCTGGAGCTGGCGCGGATCGGACCAGATGGCGGGCAGATCCGGCGGCATCTCGACGACGAGACGGATATGGTTTTTCATCAGCTCGTTCGAAAGAAAATCCAGCATCTCGTCCAGGATCGTCCGAATGTCGCATCGGGCCTGCTGGAGCTGAGCGGGCCTGGCCAAAGTGAGGAACCGCTCCGTGACGTGGGCCATGCGCTTCGCCGCGACTTCGATCTTGTCCAGATCGGACGGCAAGGCGCCATAGTCCTGCGCCGCCAGCTTCTCTTTCAATAACTGCAACCGGCCGGTCAGGACGAAAAGGGGGTTTTTGATTTCGTGCGCAATGCCGCCAAGGAGTTGGCCCAAGGCCGCGAGTCGCTCGAGCCGCCCGGCATAGCGCTCCATCTGCTTGCGCTCGGTGACATCGGCCATGATCCCCATGACGCCGGTGATACGGCCTTCCTTATTCCGCAACGAGGCGGCCGAGAGGCTGATTGTGACCGGAGAGCCATCTTTCCGCCGGCGAACGACTTCAAGACCGGTAAAGGCCTGATCGGCCAACACGCGCGTCACAAACTCGCGGTGTTCATCCTGCCTCTCTTCCGGCACCGTGGGAAGGGGCCCTCCCAGCACCTCTTCCGCCGACCATCCGAAGATGCGTTCCGCGGCCGGATTCCAGATCTGCACTCTTCCCTCCGCATCCAACACGGTAATCGCCATGGGGGAAGACTGGATCATCGTGGCCATCCGCTCGCTGGCCTCCTGAGCCTTCCACTCCAAGGCTTTGCGGACCGTGATGTCGCGAGATGCGGCATAGATGAGCTTCTCGCCGTCGACCGACAAGCCGGTTGCGCTGACTTCGACATCTAAGAGGGTTCCATCTCGCCTCCGGTGGCGGGTTTCGAACCGCTGCATCCCTGTCAGTTGAACGAACCTGACGCGGAGCTCTTCCTTCGTCCATTGGGCCTCCCAATCGGCGACGTTGAGGCGAAGGGCTTCTTCAGCGGAGTAGCCCAACATTTCGCAAAACGCGCGATTCGCGAGCACGACGTTGCCCGCCTCGTCGAGGACGTGAATACCGTCCGACGCCGATTCCAGGATGGACTGCAGTCTGAGGCGTTCCCGGAAGAGCGCGTTCTCGACTCGCTTCCGCTCGGTGATGTCGATGCCGAAGGAAACCGACCCGACGATGCGATCCTGCTCGCGCACTTCGTTGTTCTGCCAGACGATGTAGCGTTCTTCGCCGCTTTTGGTCAGGATCGGATTCTCAAAATTTTTGGGGAGCCCGCCCGACGTCAACCGTTGAAACACTTCCCAGACCTGCGGGAAACGTCCTCGAGGCACGACCGTCTCAAACCAACTGCGACCGGCTAACTCTTTGCAGGTATAACCTGTGATGTTCTCGGCGGCCTGGTTGAACACCTTGACGTTGCCGTTCTGATCCAATTCGATGACGATGGCGTTGGCGGTCTGGATCAGGTTCTCGGCATAGTCCTTGGCGGTCCGCAGGGTGATCTCGGCTCGCTTCCGTTCGGTGATGTCCTCGATCATGCAGAGGTGCCGCGGATGCGTTTTGTCTTCGACCGTCACCGGAGCAATCGTCATATTGATCCACACGGCGGCGCCGGCGGGGAGGAGATAGCGTTTTTCCATCTGGAATCCGGTGATGGTCCCGGCATTCAACAGCGCCATATTGTCCAAATCCTTCTGCACATCATCCGGATGCGTGATGCTCATCCAGTCGATGCGGGTCATTTCTTCCACGGTCCGACCCGCAATCTGGGCAAACCTGGCATTCACGGCATAGATACGTCCGGTCAATGAATCGATCAACGCAATGCCCATGGGTGCTTGCTCGAAGATGGTTTTGAACATCTCTACGCTTCGTCGCAGCACCTCCTCCGCCCGCTTTCGCTCGGAGATGTCCGTCATCGCTCCCAGCGAGCGTATGGGCTTCCCTGTCTTATCACGCACGATGTAGGCCCGGTCGCTGATCACCGCGTACGAGTTGTCGCGGCGACGGAAGCGATACTCATAGGAGCAGGTGCGGTCTCCTTTGGCCAGCGCCTCGTGATAGGCCGAGAGGACTCTCTCCCGATCATCCGGGTGCAGCCGATCTTCCCACCACTGTAGGTTCTGGGTCATTTCTTCCGCCGTGTATCCGAATACCCTTGTGAAGCCGATGCTGCGCGTCAGCACCCCGGAGACCATGTCCAAGTTCCAGAACAGGTCGTTGGTCGCCTGCGTGAACAGCCGCAATTGCTGCTCATGCTCACGCAACGCCTCTTCCGCCCGCTTGCGCTCGGTGATGTCGTAGTAATGTTCGATGCGGCCTCCGGCATACGATCCCGTGCGGATCGGCAGGCTCCGATGTTCGAGCCAGCGCTCTTCGCGTCCGTCGGCACCCGGCATATGGCACTCGAAGCGCAGTTCGCCATTGTTGCGCTTGTAGGCTTGAAGAATTCTGGCTGCGAAATCGTCCGGCTGGTCGAAGAGAGACTTGATCCGTTCCTGAATGAGCCGCCGTTTATCCTGTCCGATGACGTCGGCCCGTCGTATCCCGAAATAGCGTTCCATCGCCTCATTGATCCACACCACCCTGAACGAGGCGTCGAGAATGAAGAGGCCGACGGCGGAGGTGTCCAGCACGTCGTTGATCAGGGAGCGATAGCGGGCCTCGGCCTCCCGCGCCGCCCGGCGCTCCTCCGCCTGCGCCAGCACGGCGCGGATCGAGGCGGACAAACGGACGACATGTTCGGAGGACGATTTGAGGACGTAATCGTCCAGGCCGGCCTTCATCGCCTCCACGGCGATTTCCTCGCTGCCGGTCCCGGTGAACATCACCACCGGACAGTCGGGATACCGGCTCTTGACGGCGCGCAGGACCGCCAGGCCGTCCGTCCAGCCCAATTGATAGTCCGTGATCGCGATGTCGAACCCGCCCGCCGCCAAGGCCTGCCGCAGGCCGGCCAGACTGTCCACCTCGCGAATCTTGGCATCGGGCAGGTCCTGTCGCAGAAGATCTCCGGCCAGCTTGCGGATCTGTTCGTCATCGTCGATGAGCAGGATGTTCGGTGGCTGGCTCATGGATGGTCTTTCCGATTCTGGTCAAGCCGATCCTGGTCAAGGGGCCGGGTCTTCCCGGCCGGGAGTGGATCAAGCGACAGGGGAGGCTCCGTCGCCACGGGCAGCCGGACGATGAACGTCGCCCCTTGCCCCGGTCGCGATTCACAGGTCACGGTGCCCTTGAGCGCCATGACGGTCGTCCGGACGGTCCAGAGTTCCAAGCCTGTTCCCTTGCGGGACTCCGGCTTGGCAGAAAACGGCTCGAACAGGCGGGCCACTTGCTCCGGCGAGATCTCGGGCCCGTCGTCTTGCATCCGCACCTCGATCCATCTTTCCACAGGCTCTGATGGCTGAGTGCTGACGGTTGAACGCTGCGCGCTCACCGTCAACGTCCCCTTGCCGTTCGCCCGCATGTGCTCGACGGCGTAGAGCATGAGATTCAGAAACATCAGCCGGAATTGGTTCGGGTCCGCCAAGACTTCCGGGAGATCTGATGCAATCCTGGTGATCAGTTTGATTCGGTCCTTGGCGAAATGATCCGCGAGAAACGCCGCGGCCTCTTCCACGGTGAAGGCCACGCGGCAGGGCTCGGGGTGCGACCGGTGGGCAGCCGTAAAGGCATCCATCTGGCCCAGGGCGGCGGTCAGGCGCTGGACCGCCGCCTGGATTTTCCCGACATCGGCCTTGAATTCGACGCTCTCGGGCTGCGTCAGTTTGCTTTCCAGCAGCTGCAGCCGGCCCGTCAGGATGAACAGCGGGTTCTTTACCCCGTGCGTAATCCCTTCCAGCAGTTGCCGCATGGTCTCGACTCCCGCCAGGCGGATGGATTCGGCTTCCTCCCGTTTGCGAACCGAAATATCCTGGACGACCGCCAGGACATAGCGGCGCCGGTCGGGAGACGGCACCGAGGCCAGCGTCAGATCGCAGGGGACCCGCGTGCCGTCCCGTCTGGTGCCGATGACCTCGACCACTTGTCCGATCAGCGCGCTCTCGCCGGTCTGAAAATAGCGGGTCAAGCCGATGTGCAAGGCCTCCTGCTCGAGCGGGGAGACGAGGGTTTCGATGCGTTGCCCGACCAGTGCGCCGGCCGGCCACCCGAAGATCTGGTGCGCCGCCGGATTGGCAAACACGATGGCTCCGGTGTCGTCGATCTCGACGATCCCGTTGAGGGCGGCGCGCAGGATCGCCACGAGATGGGCCTCCGCCCGCTTCCGCTCTCGATTCGCGACCTTCAGTTGCTCCGCCATCCGGCTATGGAGGAGGCGGATACGCTCGGCCTGCTTCAACCCTTCACGCAGGAGATGCACTTCCGCTTCCAGCTGGTGGATGGTCTTGACCGGCGCAGCCTGCGGCATGTCTGCCCTCGTTTCGCTCTCACTCATAGTCGGGATACAGAAGATCCAGTCCGCACTGCAGGTTCGCCATATAATCGAGTGCGGCCTTCACGTGTTGAGGCCCGATGATGGAGCCGTGCTGCGGAAGGATGGCGTGGATGGTCAGACCGGCCAGGCTCTTCACATACCCCCTGGTGGCCTTGTTCGACGCCATGTATTCAAGGTTGAAGAGGTTCATGCTGATGACATGGGTCTCGAAGTCCTTCACGACCAGCTCCCAGTTCATGTCCAGAGCGCCCCAGATGTCGCCGGAAAACAGGAACCCGGAGAACGTGTCGTAAGTCGTGATGGCGCCGGGGAAATGCAGAAAGGGGGCGGGGATGAACCGGAGTTCGCCGCCACTGGGCAACGCATAGGTGGGATGCTGTTCCACATCATAATAGCGGTACTCTCGTTGTCCATGGTGCGGCACGATGACGTGCGTGCGCGGCGAGGTCATGACCAGCATGTCCGGATTCAGGTTCAGCCAATCGACCATGGACGCGCAGACATCCGGATCTTCATGGCACAGCACCATGCCCGTCACCTTGGCCGGATCGAACACTTGCGCCACTCGGGCCTTCACCTGCTCGAAGTAGGCCCGGCTGCCCGGGTCCACGAGGATGGCCTGGTCCCGATCGGTAATCAGATAGGTGTTACAGCGGAACGCGACCTCCTCGAGGCTTCCCACCCAGTAGATCGCCTGCCCGCTCCATTCATAGAGCTTGACCGGCGCCTCGCCCTGAAAATTCAGGCCCTCCAGCGTTCCTCCCCATTCCATCATCGTCGCCGTCTCCTCATCCGCCTGCGCACCAAGACCAACGCGTCAGTGTAGATGGCCTTGAGTTATTACGCAAGTCTGCTTAGTGCACACCGGCGCCGGCCCGGTCGCGAGTATCGGTTTCCCGCACCATCCAACGCTCCTCAGCCTACGTCGGAACTGGGTGTGCCGAGCCCGGCGGCCGGCGGCGGATCAAGCCGCAGGGGAGGCTCCGTCACCACGGGCAATCGGACGAGAAACGTCGCGCCTTGCCCTTCCTCCGATTCGACCTGCACCGTGCCATGCAACATCATCAAGTTGGATCGGACGATCCAGAGCCCCAGGCCGGTTCCCTCCCCTGGCGGCTTCGTGGTGAAGAACGGTTCAAACAGCTTGTTCCGCAGTTCCGGCGGGATGCCCGGCCCGTCGTCCTGGATTCTGACTTCTATCCAGTCGCCTTCGGCGGCCGACGCGGAAACGGGGAAACGCGGCGACGCGGCGCTCTCCGTCTCGCCCCTTCCCCGTGTCTCCGTGTCTCCGTGTCCCGTATCGGCCGACGCGGCGACGCGGCGAGGGGGAGACGCGGCGATCTCCGCGTCCCCCGGTCCCCGTGTCCCCGTGTCGGTAACAAGCTGCACACTCACCGTCAGCGTCCCTCGGCCACGAGTCTTCTCCATCGCCTCGATGGCATTCCTCATGAGTTGGAGAAAGATATCATCGAGCAGCGCCGGGTCGGCCTCGATGTCCGGAAGGTCCTGTGGGTATGCGGCAGCCACCTGGATATGCTTCCGCTCGAGTTCCTCGCCAAGACGGTCCAACGTGCGCTTCACCGCCGCCATGACCGAACTGCGCCCCTGATTCGGCAACACCGGTCCGGCCAGATGCAGGAACTGCTGGACGATGGCGGCCAGACGTTTAGCGGTTTCCTGCGTCTTGTGGATGTCGGCCATGACCGCATCGTAATGGTATCGTTGCGCCGTGTCCTCGAGCAGTCGCTGTTGTCCCATCAGGATGAAGAGGGGGTTTTTGAGTTGATGGGCGATGCCGCCCAGCACTTGTGTGAGCGCGGAGAGGCGATCAAACTGCCGCATCTGCGTCTCCAGATTTTTGCGCTCCGCCAGATCGATCATCATGCCAAGATAGCCGACCACCTCGTTGGAGACATTGCGCAAAAGGGATACCGAGAGTTCCACCGAGACGATTCTCCCGTCTTTCGTCACGCGTTTCGTGTCCAGAATGCGCACGAACTTCTCCTGCCTGGCTCGATCCATGATTGATTGCAGCTCGTCCCGCTTCGATTCCGGCACGGTCGGCAAAGGCCGCCCCAGCACTTCCTGCTCGGTCCATCCGAACAGGGCTTCGCATGCCGGATTCCACAAGACCACGTGGCCGGCGGCGTCGAGGATATTGATGCCGATGGGGGCGCTGCGGACGAGCGCCTGGAGCTTGGCCAGCGTTTCTGCGAGGGCCGCCTCGGTCTTCTTCCGTTCGACGAACTGCGCGACGCTCTGCGCCACGTTGTGCATGGCCTGGAGCACGTTCTCGGACAGAGGTTTCCTGGCGAACATGGCCATCACGCCCAGCATGCGGCCCTCCAACAGCAGGGGGTACCCGGCAAAGGCCACCATGCCTTCCCGCTTGGCCCAGTCCTGCTGAGGGACACGGGGGTCTCCGATCACGTTGTTCGTCAAGTGGGGCTTTTGCTCCTGGGCGATGAGCCCGATCTTGAACTGGCCGACGGGAATCCGGTAATGAGCCCCCTCCAGATTGGTATACAAGCCGGCGCTGGCACGCATCACCAGCTCCGTTCCGGAGGGATCGAGCATCCAGACGCGGGCGAATGCCCCGTCCAGATAGCGGACCATCGCCTCGGTGCATCCTTGGAGCCCGCCGGCGAGGGAGCCTGATGCCGCCAGTGTTTCTGCGATGGCGGCCGCAAAGGCCTTCAACCGGACCTGTTCCATGAGCTGTTCCTGATCCCGCTTGCGCTCGGTGATGTCGCGCACGGCGGCTTGCAGCACCGGCTTTCCCCGCCGCTCGTACCGGCTGAGCAACACGTCTGCCGGGAACAGGGAACCATCCAGCCGTCGGTGCAGCCACTCGAAGAACTGCGTGCCTTGCTCGTAGGCCTTCGCGATCCGGTCCTTGGCGCCAACAAGAGATTCGCCGCCGTCAGGCTGCGTAGGAGGCGACAGTTGCCACGGAGGGACGCCGATGAGTTGCGCTTTCGAAGCAGCACCGAATAATTGCACCGCGGCCGCATTGCAGTCGAAGAACCCCTGGTGATCCAATAACAGGAGGGCGTCGCGCGAGGAGTCAAACAACGCGCGGTATTGTTCTTCGGAATCCCGCAGCGCCGCCTCCGCCCGCTTGTGCTCCGTAATGTCAGCCATAATCCCCAAGATGCCGGAGATGTTGCCGTTGACATCGTGTAGCGGCGCCGTGGATAAGCTGATCTCCACCGGGGAGCCATCTTTCTTCCGGCGGACAACCTCAACGTTGGAGAAGGCTTCGTTCCGGAGGACGCGCGTGCGCAACGCACGAGATTCCTCCAGCTTGTCGGGCGGGATGAACGGCATCGGACCTTCCAAGACTTCTGCTTCGCCCCACCCGAAAATCCGCTCCAAAGCCGGATTCCACATCTTGACCAGCCCATCACGATCGATCACCAGCACGCCGAGCGGCGAGGCCTGAATGATTGCGTGGAGCGCATCGTTCGAGGATCGTAGTGCCTCCGCCACCCGCTTGCGCTCAGCGACCTCTCCCTGAAGTGCTCCGTTCAGACGATTCATCTCCGTGTTTCGCTCCTTGAGGTCTCTCAAGAGGTTCTGCACGTTGTCGGACTGTTCGACAACGCATTGTTCCTGCACCTCCAATAATTGCTCCAATGCAGAGATCGTGGATCGCAGTTGGGCCACGTCCTGTTGTTCCTCCCTCTTCATTGTGAAGTCCTTTCGGGAGTCACCTTGGATGGTCCGTCTTGGTGGAATACACGATCTTTATCGAACGGCAAAATCGCTGTCTTGACGCTCAAGGAGAGCGTCCGAAACATATTGGCCGTTTCGGTGGGAATGGAAACTTTGCTGAACATGATGACGGAAAAGAGTCGCCCGGAAGGGAGCAGGCCACCAAAACCGAGGCAGGAACAAATCCCGTATGGGATAACGAACTCTTTCTGGGCGGGAATATAGGGGCTGCCTCGTGCATTGGGCACATGGAACACGTTATAGCTCCTCTGCTCAGCCTCCAATATCAAATCCGGCGCCGGGGACAATATTGTGGCTATATCTAGTCCCGATTGTTTGATGAGTTGAGCGATCATCGGTGCCTGCTCCACAACGGCCTTGCTGACCAACGGGATAGCCTGGTGTCCCATGGAATGTCGGACGGAATTCCACTCCGCCTTTTCTCCCACGGTTGCCAGCAAGGCGAGGCACGTGACATCTTGCAGATGTGGATTCTGCCCAAGGCGGCGCGCGAATCCCTGGCGATCGTTGCTGAGCTGACCGTAATTGCAGGTGACGAAGAATCGCACCAGCGCACAAGCCTTGTCATCTGAATTGGCTATGACGAACTCATTGTATAAGTAGCTCACGATGGAGGATGCCACTTCCTCCATGTCGGCAGCAGTTTTCCCGGCCTTCCGGACCCAGCCACTGCAAAGCGCCATGTCCTTCAGGGTAAAATTTGTGAGGTCGTAAGGCATCGGGTACCTCGCAAGCGTACAGCCGCCTAACACTCCTTCATCCGGCCTGGGTTATAAGACCCTGTGCTCTCGGAACAACAGCACGGGGGAGGACGGGCGCTGGAGCGCGGCCCGTGGGGCACTGCCCAGCAGAAACCGCGTCGCACCACGGGCACCTTTTTTCGCCTCCACGCCAGCGCCCTGCTTTCCATGTCCGCCGCCGTCGACGATAAGGCTGACCCTTCGCCTGGATCTCATATCTCTGGGTCTCACCCAGAGCTGGAGCCAGGACACAGCAGAAGAAGCAAGAGAAATGCCCAGAGAAACAAAGAGTTTGCTTGTGACGTTCTCCAGTGTTTTCACGAGTATGAGAGGTCAGGCTATGTATGCTCGATAAGGCTGCTAAGTATGACCAAGCGCCCAGCTTGGCACTGTCGCCTTTAGCTACAGTTAGTCCTGCACAGTAAGTCGCATAATGGACCAGACCAAGGGCCATGGGCCGCCACTCATGCTCCGTTCGAACTTGCACTGAGTCTGATCGCCGATGCCCGCTTGTTGCCTACCGAAGCACCAGCACCGGGCAGGGGGTCCGGTGCAGGACCGTATGCGACGCGCTGCCCAGCAAAAACCGCGTGGCGCCCTTGCGGCCGCGGGAGCCCATCAGGATCAGGTCCGGTTTGGTCGCCCCGGCCCAGCCGATGATGGCATGGCCCGGATCGCCCAAGGTCACCGAGCCGGAGGCCTTGTACCCTTGCTTGGCGAGCTTCGCCGCGATGCCGTCTACGAAGTCCCTCGCGCTCGCAACGGCCTTTTCCTTCAGCGCCTCCGAATCCGAAATTCCCACCGGCCACAGAGGGGAGGCAAAGGGCAGGATCGTCAGGACGTTCACCTCGACCGGCTCCTTGAACGGTTTGGTCGCCAGAAACTTCTCGGCCTTCTCCGCATCCGCTGGCCCCTCCACCGGCACCAGGACGGTACGCAGTTCCTTCATCGGCCGGTTGACCACCAGCGTGGGGCAGGGGGCCTGCGTGACGATGCGGTGCGACACGCTGCCGAGCAGCACTTCCTGCACGGGCCCCAGGCCGCGCGCGCCGAGCACGACCAATCCCACCCGCTCCGCTTTGGCCACATCTAGGATCACGTCGGCCGGATGTCCGACTTCCATCCGTTTGGTCGGCGCCCCCGTGTTGAAGGGCAGGATCGAAACGGTGCGGTCCAGCAACCGCTGGCCGTCCTCTTTCATGGCCCGTTCCACCGTCGTGTAGAGCTCCTGCGAGACTTCCGGCATCATCATGGGATAGGCTGGCTCCGGGACGTTCACCGCATGGAGCACGATCAACTGCTCGGCCGGCGCGAAATGGCTCAACGCCCGCGCCGCCTCGAACGATTGATCCGATCCGTCCACCGCGAGTAGGATTTTCATACGGCCTCCTTAGTTCATTGGCAATTGCCAGAATTGTCGAGTGCCAGAATTTATTGATTGCCACGATTGAAGAATTGCCAGGATGAAGCATCGCCGAGATTGAAGGATTGCCATGAGTAACGGACTCGGACAATTTTGGCAATCCTGGCAATCGCTCAATCGTCAATTCTTCCGAATCGTCAATTCCGATCAATTCATCGCCAGTCTCCCGTCAGGTAGAACGGCGCCCAATAAAAGGGGTCGCCGAACCGTTCCGTCGTCAGCATCGCCACCTGCGCCTGTTGCAGCGCCTCGTCCTTGGGCATCGTGCGAAGATTCTTGTAGAACGTCTCCATCAGCTTGGCCGTGGAGAGATCGCTCACGCTCCAGAGACTGGCGACGATCGAGGGGGCGCCGGCGTAGATGAAGGCCCGGGTCATGCCGATCACCTCGTCGCCGGATGTCGCCACCCCCAACCCCGTCTGGCAGGCGCTCAGCGTGACCAGGGAGGGGTGCAGGTCGAGCGCAAAGATTTCGCTCGCGGCCAGGCGGCCGTCGTCCCGTGTCTGGCCGTCCGCGGCCAGCCGCAAGCCGGAATAGAGCGGGTCCAGTTCGCTGAACTCGGCGTGGCTGGCAAAATGCAGCACATCATAGTTGCCGCTTTCCTTCTTGGCCGCCGCTTTGGTCGCCGCGGCCCGCAGGCGAACGGTGGGGGAGGGGTAGAGGGCCGCCAGCGCCTCCACTTCCGCCTGGGCATAGGGGAGGTCCAGTTCGGGGTTGCCGAGGTCCGGATTGCCGAAAGCCAGCAGCGTGCTCCCTCTCGGGTGGGCCTTGGCGAGGGCATACTGGAGCACCGACGCGCTGGGCGCCATAAACAGCGGATAGTCCTGGATCAGGTACCGGTCTCCCGATGAGAGGGCCTGAAAGGGGAGATAGTGGAGGCTGTCGTAAGGCACAAGTCCCACCCGTTTCCCGTGGATGGACGATTGCACCGGCGCGATGAGCAGCGCATAGAGCTCCCGCGCCGGCGCCTGCTGCGCCGCCCGGTCCCGCGCGGTGATCGCATCGCGGAGTCGCTTGACCTTGGCCGTCAATTCCACCCGACCCACCGGCACGGTCCGCACCGAGATGGCCTTGGCTTCGACGACCCAGATGTAGAGACGGCTGTCCGCGGGATAGTATTCCAGGAGCGTCACGTCCGGCGGCAGCGAACGACGGAGCTCTTCGTACGTCAACGCCGCCGGGCTGATCAACGAGGCCAGTTCCGGCTCCTCCCGTTTGATCTTCAACACGATGCCCCGATACTGTTCCGTGAGTTGTTGCGTCGCTCCGCGCAGGCCCGGGTCGCCGGAGCCGTCCGGCCTGTTCGACTGCGGCGCCGCCGCTTCCATGCGCTCCCGCCGGCTTGCCTGTGCGAACAGGTCTCCGGCCGACGCCCGGAGCGCCTGTTCCTCTTGCAGCAATGCCCCCTTCCGGAACCGCAGGTCCTTGGTCGCCAACAGATCCATCAAACCCCGCGCCTTGGCCCGTTCAAGCGCCTCGAAGCCGGCCTCGGCCCCGTGGAGTTCCGTCGCCAGCTGGATCAGCTCGCCGTAGATCCGCTGCTTGTTGGCTTGGAACAGGCGCTTGTTGAAGTCCGTCTCGAGCAAGGACCGGATCGAGTCCAGATTGTCGGCCGCCCCGAGATAATTCCGGTAGGCTTCCTCCTTCAGCAAGGCGATCAGATCCTTCAGCCCGGCGGTCGCAGCCGGGACGTCCTTCGCCGCCTCCAGCTTGTTCAGGGTTTGCGTGAAGCGGGCCGAGGTGTCTGCGTCCAGGAGCCCGCGCAAGGCTTCGGTCTTCCCCGCATAGCGGGCGAACAACTCCCGCTTCATCGTCTCCCCCTTGGCCGGATCGGTGCTCGCCGCCAAGGCGGGAAGTTGCGCGTCGAGCCGGCGGGCGTCCTTCACGAGTTCCTCGGCGAATTTCGACCGGATGTGCCACTTCAACTCCTCCAGCCCGCCCGCTTCCACGCGCGCCAGGGTCGTCTTCAGCAGGTCCGCGCCTTTCCGGTAGTCGCCTTCCAGCACATAGGAATAGGCCGTCAGCCCTTCGGCCACCACGTCGCCGAAGTTCAGCCGCGCTCGCTTGAAATGTTCGCGGGACCGTTCGATAAGGGCCCGCCCTTTGGCCAGCTCGCCGAGGTTGATGTAGGCATCGCCCACCATTAAGGTGACCCAGCCGAACCCCTCGGCATAGCTGATCTGCTCCCGCTCCGGCGCCAGCAGCACGGCCGGTGCGATATCGGTGAAGTGCTGGATCGCCTTCTCCCCCTGACGGATGGTGGCGTTGAAGTCGCCGCGGAAATAGTAGATGGTGGTTTTTCCACCTTCGGCTGAGGTCACGCCTTTGAGCAGGATGACGTCGGGCGGCAGGCCCGGGTTCTTCATGGCTGCGTCAATCACCGCCTCGCGGTCTTTCCCCCGGAACAGATGTGCGCGACGATCGGACAGGAGGGTCAGCGCCTGGTCTGCGTCCGCCAGCCCCCGGTCGTAGCTGCCGAGCCTGGCTTCCACGGCGCTGAGCCGCGCATAGGTCACCGACGCAAAGTCCTCCTGCGGCGCGAGCGAGGCTGACTCCCTGAGCAGACGGATCGCTTCGGCATACCGGCCCAGGTCCGCCGACATCCAGCCCAACTGGCTCAGCCCGCGGGCCGCCTCGTCTTTATTGCCGGCAGTCTTGGCCTGGGCGATCACGTCCCGGAACGCCGCTCCGGCCTGTCCGTAGTCTCCGTCGAAATAGAACCGATCGGCCCGGTTGAAGGCGTCGGAGTACCGGGGATCCGGCTTGAACCCGCCGCCCGTCATCGTGGCCGCGACCGCATACCTGCCCGACGCCGTATAGGCAGCCAGGAGGTCGTCCCCCTGCACCTCCACGCCGATCTTGGCGAAGGCGGCTTTGGCCGTCGCCAACCGCTCCTGCTCCTTGGCCTGATTGCCCTGGTTGCGGTAGGCCCGGCTCACGGCGGCCGCGGCGACGCCTTGCCCCCGGTAGAACTCCGGCTTCTCTCCGGATGGGGCCATGGTCACGAGGAATGAGAGGGACTCGAACTGTTGCAACGCCCGGTCGCCGATGTCGATCGCGCGCTGATCCTCCCCGAGCAGGAAATACGACACCGCTGCCGCGGATTCCGCCATCGTCACCGTCTTGATCATTTCGACATCGGGCGGATACCCGTGGTGCGCGATGGCGTAGTCGAGGACGGCGGTCCGATCGTCGATTCCGGCCCGTCCCTTCCACTTCTCCGCGGTGAGCGCCAGCGCCTTCTCCGCCGACTCGACCCCCTGCCGGTAATTGCCCGACTTGGACTGGATGACGGACAGCCGCGCATAGTGGAAAGCGGGATCGAGGCCGCTCCCCTCGGCGAGGGCGATGGCCTGCTTGGTTTCCCGCTCGGCTTCGTCGAAGCGCATGCCTTCCGCCTCGGCCCAGGCCAGCAGGCTGCGGACCTCGATGATCGCCCGAGGATCGCCCTTCTGTTCGGCTTCCCGGACCGCCTCGGTCAAGACGCGGATGGACTCGTCGTAGCGCCGGTCGAAGAGGAGGGCTTCGCCTTCGCGATGCTTGGCGGAATAGTGCGGGCCGCCGCAGGCGACCAGGAGTATGACGATTGCCAGAATTGCCACGATTGACGATGGCCAGAATTGACGAGTAGACGGAATTGACGATTGAGGAATTGCGCAAGATTGAGTGATTATCGGATTCCGACAATCTTGGCAATCATGGCAATTTTCAATTCTGGCAATCATGGCAATCGTCAATTCCTTTGAATCGTCACTCTCTTTCCTGCGTCGTGAGCTGGATCACGGCTTCGGCCAACTCCTGGCCGCCGCCGTGGCCGCCTGATCCGGTCGTCGGCGCTTTGGCCTTCAGTTCGATCCCGCGCACGCCGCCCCGAATGTCCTTGAGGTACTGACGGGCATCGGCCGTGGCCTGGCTTTCCGTTAGTTCCCGTCCGAAAGGCTGGGTAGCGGCCAGGGCCTTGATCGCTTCGGCGCCGAAGGGAGCCTTGACCAGAAATTCATAGGGGCTGTCGGGACCGCCGAAGGCGTAGGTCTGTCCGGCGCGGATCAGCGCCTGCTGGGCGAAGAGGTTCGGCACCAGGTGCACCACCTCGCTGTTGGCCTGGTAATAGTCCAGCTTGAGATAGGTGTCCCGCTCGCTCCAGACGTAGATGACCAGCCGCTCGCCCTCGCGAAAGGCCGCCGGCTCCTTGTTGGTCCAGACTTTCAGGCGAAAGGCCGAGGGGCCGCTCAGCAGCGGCACTTGGGCCGCCTTGGCCGTTTCCTTGGCATTCACCCGCTGGTTGATCAGCGCGGCCACGTCGGCCGGATCCAACTGGGCCGTGATCGCGACGCACATCTTGCGGCCTTCCTGCTCCTCTTTCAGGATCTTCATGTTGCGCAGCGACGCACGGCTCAGGCTTTTGATGACGTCTTCGGTGAGCTGATAGTTGGACACCGTGGTCGAGGACTCGACGAACACCCGATGGCTTTCGATCGCCCGTTGCTTGGCCAGGCCCAGGGCCATGGTTTTCGCTTCGAGCAGACTCTCCCGGTCCCCGTACTGGTAACAGGCGTCCCCGTTGACGGTCTCCAGGCTCGCGGCCTCGACCGGACCGCCCGCGAGCAGCGCGCAGGCGATCACGACGAACACGATCCAACCTCTGTACCCTGCAAGCATCGAGCCCCTCCCTTCTTCGCTATCGGCCATCAGCGTTCAGCGCTTCTTGACTCGACGGGGAGACGCGGCGACGCGGAGATACGGCGACCTCGTTTCCCCGTGTCGCTCTTCTTCCGCATCTTCCGGTCCCCGTGTCGCCCCCTCATCCCTTCTTCGCGTCATTCGTACCGCAACGCGTCGATCGGATTCAGCCGCGAAGCCTTGTTGGCCGGGTACAAGCCGAAGAAAATGCCGACCCCCACCGAGAACAGGAACGCGATCGCCACCGCCTGCGGCGAGACGATGATCGGCCAGCCGGCGATGGTCGTGGCCAGGCGCGCGCCCAGGATGCCCGCGAACACGCCGACGATCCCGCCCAGCGTGCTGAGAATCACCGCTTCCACGAGAAACTGCAACAGGATGTGCCGGCGTTTGGCCCCCACCGCCATCCGGATGCCGATCTCGTGCGTCCGCTCCGTGACCGAGACCAGCAGAATGTTCATGATGCCGATGCCGCCCACGAGCAGCGAGATCGAGGCGACGCTGAGCAGCATCAGCATCATGGTGCGGCTTGCCCCGGCCAGGGTCTTGGCGATGTCCTCCATGGTCCGGATCGTAAAATCGTCCTCCTCGGCCGGCTGCAGCCGATGCCGCACCCGCAGCAGGTCCTTGATCTCCGGCACCACCGTGGCCGCCTGCTCCCGCTTGGCGGTCGCCACAAGAATCACCCCCACCGTCCCCAGGAACTTGGTGCCCAGCACCTTGCGCTCCGCCGTCGAAAAGGGGATGACCACGGTGTCGTCCTGATCCTGGCCCGTCAGGGTTTGCCCCTTCGGCACCAGCAGGCCGATCACGCGGAGCGGCACGTTCTTGATCCGGATCTGCGCGCCGATGACCTCTTCGCCTCGCTCGAAGAGGTTCTCCGCGGCGGTCTTGCCGAGGACCGCCACCTTGGCGCCGTTGTCTTCGTCCGACTGGGTGAAGAAAGTCCCCTCGGCCACCGGCCAGTCCCGAATCTCCGAGAAGGTCTCGTTCGCGCCGAGCACGACGGTGCTCCAGTTCTTGTTTTCGTGCACGACCTGGAGCACGGCGCGGGTGACATAGGTGACGGCGGAGACCCCGTCGATTTTTTTCTCGATGTCCCGCGCGTCGCCGACCGTCAGCGTGGACATGCCCCCCAACCCGCTGCGCACGCCGCTGACCGTAGTGGCGCCGGGGATCACGATGAGCACGTTCGTGCCCAGGCCGGCGATCTGCGACTGGACCGAGGCGGTGGCGCCTTGCCCCAGACTCACCATCGCCACCACCGCCCCCACGCCGATGATGATGCCGAGCATCGTGAGTCCCGCCCGCAAGGGATTGCGGGCCAGCACGCGAAACGCCACCTGGATGGTCATCAACAGGAATTGCATGATTGGATCATTGACGATTGCCAGAATTGCCATGAGTGCCAGAATCGCCGAGATTGAAGGATTGCCATGAGTGACGGATTCTGACAATCTTGGCAATCGACAATTCTGCGCAATTCATCAATCGTCAATTCTTTTTTCACCGCATCTGCGGCCCCATGCCGAAGCCGGGCGGCAGATTCTTCTGGTCCTTCCCTTCCGATGCCTCCAGGCCGACGATCACGGCATCGCCCTGCCGGACCTGTCCCTCCAGCACCTCGGTGAACTGCGCGTCCGCGATGCCGATCTTGAGGGAGGCGGCCTGCGGCCGGCCCTGGCTGTCGAGCAGCCACACGTCCGTTTTCTTTTTTTCGATGGGCGTCCCGACCGGCTTGAACCGCAGCGCCGCGTTGGGCACGCGCAAGGCCTCGTCCTTCCGGGCCGTCACGATCGAAACGTTCGCCGTCATGCCGGGCTTGAGCTTGAGGGCGCGGTTGTCCACCTCGATCACCACATCGTAGGTCACCACGTTCTGAATGCTGATCGGGGCGTTCCGGACCTGGGTCACGCGTCCCGTAAACGGTTCCTTAGGGTAGGCGTCCACGGTAAAACTGGCCTCCTTCCCCTCGGCCACGCCGCCGATATCCGATTCGCTCACGTTGGCGTCCACCTGCATTTTGGTCAGGTCCTGGGCGATGACGAAGAGCGTGGGGGCCTGCAGGCTGGCCGCCACGGTCTGCCCGACGTCCACATTGCGCGACACGACGATCCCCTTGACCGGCGAATAGATCGTGGTATAGCCCAAATCCAGCTCGGCGTTGGACAGGGCTGCTTGGGCTTGATCCAACTGAGCCTGGACGATCTCCACCTGCGCCTCTGCGTCGCGAAAGTTGGTCTTGGCCAGGTCCAGGTCCGCTTGGGTCACAAACTCCTGCCGGCGCAGGATCGTCATGCGATCCAGCTCGAGCTTGCGCTGAGCCAGGGCTGTCTGGGCCTTGACCAGCGCGCCGTTGGCGTTTCGCAGGGACGCCCGAGCCTGACTGACGCGCGATTGAAAGATCGCCGGGTCGATCTGCGCGATGACCTGCCCTTGCGTCACCTCCGAGTTGAAATCCGCATAGAGCATTTTGATCTTCCCGCTCACCTGGCTGCCCACTTGTACGGAGATCACAGGGTTGACCGTCCCGGTGGCGGTCACGAAGGCGCTGATGGGACCCCGGTCGACGAGCGACGTCTTGTAGCGAATCGGTTGGTCATCCGACGCCAGCCACCACCAGAGGGCAAGGCCGGCAAAAATCCCCATGCCGGCGATCGAGAGCAGCACCCCCCATCGGAGACGTTTACGCAGAGGCGGTCGAGGCGCAGGGGAGACAGGGAGGGGACGAAGCGGCTCCGCCGCCGGCACGAGTTCCGACTGCGTGACGACCGGCCCCCCGGTTTCCGGAAGGAGGCCATCCGCCGCCGATGTCTTGTCCTCGGGATGCATTCTTACCGTACCCTTCTCCATCTCCCATGAGGAGAGAGCAAGACAAGTGCCGAGACTCGCGGCGTTCGGATCGCATAAAACCTAACAGATTAAAGAACTTAGACGTGCGGCCCCACGGACCGAATCGGGGCTTCGACAGATTGAGGAGAATTGCCCCAGACCAAGGCCCGCGGCTGCGGCAGAGCGGGGCAGAACCATATTGACGATTGACGAATGCGCAGAATTGTCGATTGCCAAAAATATTGATTGCCAGGAATTGGGTGATTGCCAAGATTGTCAGAGTCCGTCACTCATGGCAATTCTGGCAATCATTCAATTGTCAATTCTTCCGAGGTGTCGCAGAAACCACCGCTTGGCGAGATCGGCCACTTGTTCGAGCGTGCCCGGTTCCTCGAACAGATGTGTGGCGTCCGGCACGATCACGAGTTGCTTCGGACAAGTCAGCAGGGCCAGGGCCTCTTCGTTCATCCGGATCACCGGTCCGTCCTCGCCGCCGACGATCAGGAGGGTCGGAGCCAGGACGTCGGGCAGGAACGGCGCGGCCAGATCGGGCCGCCCGCCGCGCGAGACGACCGCGGTCACCGACTCGGGCGCGCGGGCCGCAGCCTGGAGCGCAGCCCCGGCTCCGGTGCTGGCCCCGAAATAGCCGAGCGGCAGATCTTTCGTGGCCGGATTGCGGGCCAGCCAGTCCGTGGCGACCATCAGCCGGTCGGCGAGCAGATCGATATCGAAGACCTTCCGCCGGTCGTCGGCCTCCTCGTCCATCAGCAGATCGAGCAGCAGCGTGGCGAGGCCTCCTTCCATGAGCGTCCGCGCGACGAATCGGTTGCGCGGGCTCAGCCGCCCGCTGCCGCTCCCATGCGCAAACAAGACGACGCCTGTGGGCTTCTCCGGAAGACCCAGGTCGCCCGCCAACCGGACCGTGTCCGCCGCGATGGTCACCGAATGCATGTTGAAGGGATGAGTCATGGAGATTGTCGTCGGCAGTCTTTTCCTACCGAGAGACGCGGTGACGGGGAGACACGGTGACGCGGCGATCTCCGTGTCGCCCCCTCGCCCCTTCTCCGCGTCCCCCCATCTCCGTGTCCCCGTGTCTCTTTTCCCGCTCCGCGTCAGGTTACGAAGAGGTCACAGCAGCGCCGTGGCGATGCTGAGATAGATGCCCACGCTGAGAATGTCCTGGAGGACCGTCGCGATCGGCCCGCTGGCCAGCGCCGGGTCCGCCCCCAGCCGCACAAACCCCAGGGGGAGCAGGCTTGCCATCAGAGTGGCCACGAGGGCCGTGACCGCCAGCGTGATCCCCACCACGGCCGCCAACAATCCGCGTCCATCGAAGACCAGCAGTCCTGCTGCCGCCATCCCCCCGACCGTCCCTCCGATCAGCAGGCCCAGCCATCCTTCCCGCAGCAGTTGCGCGGCGAGCGGCACCTTGCCGTAGGCGAGGGATCGCACGAGGACCGTTTCGGTCTGGGTCCCGACCGCGTCGGCCATGTAGACCACGAGCGGCAGGAAGAACGCGAGCACAATTTCCCGCTCCAGGGCCGCTTCGAACAGGCTGGCCACTCCGGCGGCCAGCCACCCCCCGCCCAATCCCAGGACCAGCCAGGGCATCCGGGCTTTGAACGACTCGATGATGCCGTCCTGTTTGGTGGAAAGCGGATGGGCCGGGTCGACCCCTGCCATATGCAGCAGATCGTCCATGTGTTCCTGGTGAAGCTGCGCCAGCAGGTGGCCGATGGGAATGGCGCCGATGAGTCTGCGCCGGGCATCGACCACGGCCACGTCCGCATCGTGCCGCTCGACCGCGGTCAACGCCACGGATTCCGCATTGTCTTCCGGATGGACTTCCACCGGCGGGTCGCCGCGCAACCCGTCGAGTCGATCGCCTGGCTCGGCGAGAATCAGCGCTTCGATAGGGACCTGGCCGACCAGCCGAGATTGATCGTCAACCAGGTAGAGATGGCCGGCTTCCTCGGAGCGGGACCGACGGATGGCCGCCAGGGCCGCTCCCACCGTATCGGTCGGATGCGCCCGCGGCACCGCTTGGGTCATCAGGTCGGCGGCTGTCGGCATAGGCGATTGTGGTTGGATCGTGACCGCAATCCGTGGGCCGTGTCTTCACACACCCAGCGGGACCGATTCGGCGATCCTGGACGGCCGCCGCTTCAGCCGCCGGATGAAACGGGTCAGGCGAGAACCTTGCGCAAGCCGGTGTTGGGCTATGCCCGGCTCGATCACCTCCCCGCAACTCACGCAGCGCCAGGCCCGCAGCCACAGGGGTCCGCTACTGAGCTGCATGTCCGTGAAATGGTCCACCACCATGAGTCCGCGGCAACGTGGGCAGCGCATCGTCCTTCCTCCAGCTCAAGCATTGACGATTGCCAGGATTGGGTGATTGCCACGATTGATGATTACACGGAATTGACGATTGACGGATTCCGATAATCTTGGCAATTCTTCCAAATCGTCAATCTTGGCAATCCTCCGATCCCTTCAGTGGCATTCGGTCGGACAGAACAGCACGAAGTAGATCACGATGACGACACCGAGCAGCACCGCGCCGAGCAGCCACCATTGCGCACGCGTCATCTTGTCCTCCCCGTCGACTTCGCTCCCGGCCCTGTCGCCATAAAGGGATGAGCAAAAGTGGTGCCACTCGAAAACGATGCATGCAGAACGATGAATGATGCACGAACGGACTCACATTCCCCCATTCCACATTCATCATTCATCGTTTCTCGTTGGGTGATTGTGGTCTAACGCTACAGGGCCATCTTTCCGACTGTAGCAGGACTCCCCCGGCAGGGGACGAAAGTCACAAGAGCCTATAGCTGATGGCGTATGGCAGGAGAGAAAGGCCTTTGACTTCAAGCTATTAGCCATCAGCCATCGGCTCTTTGTTCTCTGCTCATCGTGGCACCACCCTTGCTCACTCTGTTGAGAGAGAGGTGCTTGTGGCCGGCAACGAACGAAAACTGTGCGTACTCTGTACGGAGCGCGACACCTGTCAGGGCAAGTATCAGATGCCCGGCGGACAGGCTTTTCACTGCCTGGAGTACCAACGGGAGGCCGCGTCCGCGTCGGCCGGACGGGGCAAGCGTAACGTACTGATCATCGGTCCGGCGGGAACGGATCGGACCAGGCTCGTCGAGGAGATCGCGCTCCGGACGGGCGCCAGGCGAAACGGCTATTACACGAAGGTGGTCAAGGACGGGCTCTTTCGGTCGCACGCGGAGTTGGTCCTCTTGTCGGACGGCGTCGCGAGGACGCTGCCTGCCGCCACTCGCGAGACAGTGGACCGGCAGCTGGTCCCGCTGCTCGAGACAGCGCTGCGGGCGGACGCGGCCGGGCTGCTCGTGCTTGATGAGGTGGGCGCCCTGCAATGCGGGTCGGCTCTGTTTCGCCGGCTGCTGGTGGATTGTTTTACCTCGGACAAGAATGTCCTCGCCACGATGAGCCTGGGCGGGCGGGATGAGGCGTTTTTGCTCTCGCTGGAGTCGCGGGCGGACGTCACGGTCCTTCCTATGAGCGACAGCTGGCGAGACAGTTTCGCAGACCTGGTTGCGTGCCTCCTGAGCGGTGATCCGGCACCACAACCCGAACCGGCCTATTAAGAGGAGACGCCATGGCAGGAACGTTGTTTCCAAAAATACTCGTGCCGGTGGATTTTTCGCCTTGCTCCGAAGAGGCCTTTCGGGTGGCTTTGTCGCTGGCCCGTGCCTATCAGTCGGAGATTGTGCTGCTGCACGTGGTGGACATGTCGGCTCTCGATCGGCTAAACCAATTGGGACTGGCCCTGCCGTCCGAAGAGGCGAAGCAGAAGAGGCGGCTTCGGCATCAGGCCCGCTTGAACGCCAGGCGGCTGCTCCGGTCGGACGAGGCAAAGGGCCTGTCCATCACCAGACTGCTCGCGGAAGGGTCGCCTTTTGTAGAGATCGCGCGAGTGGCCCGCAGCGAACAGGCCGGCCTCGTCGTCATGGGCAGTTACGGGGGGCAGGGCGGGCGGGTCGAGAAAATCTTCTTCGGCAGCACGGCGGAAAAAGTCGTGCGGACGGCCGGCTGTCCGGTCCTGTGCGTCCCCCTGCCGAGCAGACCAAAACCGATTCAACGGCCGGGTGAACGGCTCAAGGAGGCACGATGATGGAGACAACGCACGCACGACACCTTCACGCTCCGCTTTCTTCCCGCCGCCGGCTGCTCCGACTCCTGATGGTCGCGGGCCTCGTGGGGGGCTTGTTCGTTCCGGCCGGCGCACAGACCGAACAAGTTGTGGAGGTGACGATCAAGGACTCGACGTTCCTGACCAAGCAGGTGCCGCTCCAGTTGAACGTCCCCACGCTGATCCTCGTGCGCAATACCGACGACATCCGGCACGATTTCGGCTCCGCCATGTTCCAGCGCACCATGACCCGCGCGGAAATCGGCGGCGTGATTCCCTATGGGCATGGCATTGAAGGGGTCTATCTGGACCCGGGCAAGGAGGCCTCCCTTCGGTTCACGATCGAACGGCCCGGCCGTTTTGAGTTCCGATGTTCGATCCACCCGCAGATGAAAGGGGAACTGCTCCTGTTGACCGCCGGCACGGTCTGACGGGCGGCCGGACTGGCTATGGCACCGCTGATCACAAACATCCTTCTGGCGACCGACTTTTCCGATTGCGCGGCCCTGGCGCAGGACTATGCCCTGCTGTTGGCGTCCACTTGGAAGGCCGACCTGGCGATCCTCCATGTCCTGGAGTTCCAACCGGGCATGGACCCGGAGCTGCCGGTCAATCACGTGTATTTGGAACAGTTGCGCAAGGACGCGGAGCAACAATTGACAGACCTGCGCGCGCAGCTCGCCCGGCGAGGGCTGGCGGGGGAATCCCGCCACGTGACCGGCATCCCCAGCCTGCGGATTGCGCAAGAAGCCACCGAAGCCGGCGCGGACCTGGTCGTGCTCGGAACCCACGGCCGAACGGGCCTGGCCCATGTCTTGTTGGGCAGCACCGCGGAGCGGGTCATCGCCTCCGCTCCCTGCCCCGTCCTGACGGTCAGGAGGCAAAGAGAACCGGCACGGCCGCAGGCCGCGCTCCCGTCGATCAGGCGCCTGCTGGTTCCGGTGGATTTCTCCGACCATTCTCTCGAGGCGCTCGAATATGCGGCGCGGGTGGCCAAACAATTCGGCGCGGCGCTGACCCTCCTGCATGTCATAGAGCCGGTTGCGTACGGATTGGATTTCACGCTGTCGATCGGGGGGGATGCGCGGGAGACCAGAGCCGGGCTGGAGGCTCGCTTGGCGGACCTGGCCGCACCGCTCCTGGCGCAGGGATTGGCCGTGAAGCCTCTCGTGCGCGGCGGCACGCCGGCCGACTCCATCCTGGACTGGACAAGGCACCAGGCCTGTGATCTGATCGTCATGGGTACTCATGGACGGCGAGGCCTGGCGCACCTGGCCGGCGGCAGCGTCGCGGAAGCCGTGCTCCGGCGGGCTCCCTGCCCCGTCTTGACCGTCAAAAGCCCGAAGTTCAGCCCGGGGCACCAGCGGCACTAGCCCCCTTTGATTCGGTATGAGAGGACTGCATGGCCATCAAGAAGACACAGCCCAAAAAACCGGCTGCCAAGCCCGGTGCCCGCACCAAGGTCGCCCCGACACCCGGTCGGCCTCCGTCCACACCCGTCATTCCACCCGGCAATCCGCCCGGTCGTCCGATGGAGCTGCCCGACGGCATGTGGGAACGGATCGCCAGAAAGGCCTATGAATTCTGGGAGCAACGGGGCCGACGAGCAGGACACGACATGGAAGACTGGCTCGACGCGGAGACCCAGGTGATGGAAGAGATTCATGAAGCCCGCGAGTGATCCCCCGACGGCAAGGCCGGAAGCCGACGTTCCACTCGATCCGTCGCTGGCCTCATTGCTCGCTCGATTGGAGCGTGTGGCGCAGGAGCCGGGATTCCAGCTGCAACGTGCCGCCGCCCTGGGCCAAGCCCTTCGCCCCTACGCCGAATATGCGCGCATGCTCCCGATCGCGCCCCTGGCGGAAGAACTCGCGTTGGCCAACCTGTATGTCTACGCCGACTATTTCCCGACCGACGGACAGCTGTCGCTGGTCGAACAGGTGCGGGACATGATCGAGGTCCATGTTCCACAGGAAGAGCGAGCCTGGCTCGACCCGCTTCGCCATTCCTATATGGATCTGCTGGAGATCGTCTCGACGGCCGGCGAAGGGCGTCGGGGGACGTTGGCGCTGCGCTCGCTCGGCGAACGCAAGGAATTTATCGTCGAGGCGGGCCCCTTCGGCGCCACCGTGGAAGCGGGGCAAGTCCTGCTCACCCGGTTGATCCGCCTGCCGGATCGTTCCGTGCTGCCGGGCGTCGCCCTGGTGCTGTCGGCCATGGTCGCCCGCTCGATCTTTGGCGGCGCGGATGAGTGGCGGCGCGCCATGGAAGCCCAGTCCGGCACCTTCGCGCTCGGCGACTGGCAGGAATTCGCCAAGGGCTACGGACATATCCTGCTGTGGCAAGTGGCCCAGGCTCGGCTGGGGACCTTGATACTGGCCGATGAGCGGTTGCAATATCGGACGGTCCAAGGCAAGCCGCTGCTCTACGCGGTGGCCCTCTATGACCACCATGACTATCGTTTCCTGGCGCAGCAACTGGCGGAGCAGCCGGACTTACAGCCCGACGAGCGCGAAAACGGGACGGACAGCCGGACCGTCTGGACGCAGCACGAGTCCGACGACCAGGGCCGAGCCGTCATGGTCGCGCGGCTGACGCTCACCCCGACGCAACTGGTCGTCGAGGCCGATGCCAAGGCCAGGTTGGATTCCCTGAAGCATGTCCTGGCCTCGACCTGTGGGTTCTCGCTTCATTTCCGGGGAGAGAGCACCCAGCCGCCGAACCATGAGCTGCCGGCCATGGATCTCTTGATGGACACGCCCCCTTCCCGATCCCTGGTGGTCCCGCTCGAGGAAGAGCAGCGGCTCCTGAGCACCTTCTTGGAATCGATCTATTTGGAATGGGCCGAGCGGCCGGCGCCGGCCCTGGGAGGGCAGACTCCTCGCCATGCCGCGACCCACCCGCAGCAACGCGAACAGGTGGCGGCGCTCATCGAGCAACTGGAGCGTGAAGACTTGGCCCGTCGCCGGACCGGCAAGCCCGGCTACGATTACAACCGGCTGCGGGCGCATCTGGGACTGCCCGAGGTCCACGTATGAGCGAACCGGTCCTGGCAGCCATCCTGACCCGTCACCGAACCAGCCCCCCCAATATCTTGCACACCCTGTTGGAGATACAGGAGACTCTGGGTTCCGTATCGCCGGGCGCCATTCCCGAGATCGCCCGATCCCTGGACGTCACCGAAGCGGACGTGGCCGGTGTCCTGTCCTACTATCCGGAGCTGCGGACGGCCAAGCCGGGACGGCACGTGATCCGGGTCTGCTTGGGAGAATCCTGCATGGCCAACCATGGCGCCACGGTGCTGGCACGCGTGCGCGCGCACCTGAAGATCGAGGTGGGGGAGACAACCCGGGACGGCCGGTTCACGCTGGAGCGCGTCTATTGCGTCGGGAACTGCGCGGTCGGTCCCAGCCTCATGGTGGATGGAGAGGTGGTCGGCCGAGTGAGCCCGGATCAGGTCCCAGCGCTGCTGGATAGCTATCCATGAGCCGTCAGCATTCGGCTTTCAGCTTCCTGGCTGAAGGCTGACCGCTGATTGCTGAAAGCCTTTTATGACGCGCCTCTACCTTTCCAATGACACCTCGGCCCGCGCCGCCGGCACGGAACGATTGGCGCAAGCCTGGGCGAGCGCCCCTGGCCTTGAACTGGTGCGAACGTCCGCCCGCGGGGCTTTTTTCCTCGAGCCCTTGGTCGAACGAGACCTGCCCGGCGGCCGGATGGCCTGGTCCAACGCCACGCCCGATGACCTGCCGAACATCCTTGCCGGGATCGGCGGGACTCCCGTCAACCGCATTGCCTTTCTCGCCGACCAACAGCGGGTGACCTTCGCCAATTTCGGGATGACGAGACCCCTGGCGCTCGAGGACTACGGATCTCTTGGCGGATGGCAGGGACTGGAGCGGGCGGGCAGCCTTTCACCTGACGCCATTATCGGAGAGTTGAAGACCTCCCGCCTGCGCGGGCGTGGCGGGGCCGCCTTCCCGGTGTGGAGCAAATGGCAGGTCGCCAAGGACGCGGCGGCGGACCAGAAATATGTCGTCGCCAACGCGGACGAAGGCGATGCCGGCACCTATTGCGACCGGATGATCATGGAGGGTGAGCCCTTCCGCCTGATCGAAGGGATGCTGATCTGTGCGCGAGCCATCGGGGCGACGCGCGGGTTCATCTATTGTCGCCAGGAATATCCGGCGGCGGCGCGGACCTTGCGCGAGGCGATCGCCGCCGCGGAGCGGGCCGGATGGTTGACGGACGAGCGCGGTCGGTTCCATCTGGAGGTCTTCGTCGGCGCCGGATCCTACGTCTGCGGCGAGGAAACGGCGTTGCTGGAGTCATTGGAGGGACGACGGGGCGTGGTCCGGGCCAAGCCTCCTTACCCGGCCCTGTCGGGCCTCTATGGAAAGCCCACGATCGTGAGCAACGTTCTGACCTTCGCCACGGTCCCGAGCATTCTGGCCAGGGGCGGCGACTGGCATGCGTCGCTCGGCACGGAGGGGTCACGCGGCACGATGGCGCTGCAGATCGGCGGCCGGGTCAAGCAACCGGGCTTGGTGGAGATTCCCTTCGGCGCGACGCTGGCCGAGGTCATCGAGCGGTTCGGCGGCGGCATGGCTGCCGGCGCCCGCTTCAAGGCGGTGCAGATCGGCGGACCGCTGGGCAGCCTGTTTCCCGCCTCCCGCCTGGACATTCCCATCTGTTACGACGCGTTCAGCAAAGCCGGGGCGATTCTCGGGCATGGCGGGATCGTGGTCTACGACGACGGGACCGACATGGTGGAGCTGGCCCGTCATTTCATGGCCTTCACGGCCGACGAATCCTGCGGCAAATGCACGCCCTGCCGGATCGGCTCGGTGCGGAGCCGCGAAATTCTCGAGCAGCTCCAGGCGGGCCGCAGCCGGCCGGGAGACCTCGACTTGCTGGCCGATCTGGGCGAGACGATGAAAGGGGCCAGTCTTTGCGCGCTGGGCCAGCGGGCGCCCTATCCGGTCCTGACGGCGATCGAACATTTTCCGGATGAGTTCCGGTAACCGACGCGGAGAAGGGGCGAGGGGGAGACGCGGAGACCGGAAGATGCGGAAGAAGAGCGACGCGGAGATACGGGGAAGGGGCAACACGGAGATCGCCGCGTCGCCGGCAGGAAAAAACAGCCGATGATTGAACGTCAATGACTCAAATGGATACATCATCCATCCATATCACGATCGACGGCCGCTCCGTGACTGCCACGGCCGGCGAGACGGTCTACGCCGCGGCTCGGAGAGCCGACATCGCCATTCCGAGTCTCTGCGCCTCGCCCCACCTGGCGCCGTTCGGATCCTGCCGGCTCTGCCTCTGCGAGGTGGAAGGCCAGAGCGGCACCCCCGCGTCCTGCACCACGTTGGTGCGGGAGGGGATGGCGATCCGAACGGAGAGCGAGCGGCTGGCCACGCACAGGAAAAATATCGTCGAGCTCTATCTCTCCGAGCAGCCGGCGGGGACGGAGCAGCCGGAACCGCTCCGGCAGCTGGCGGCCCACCTGGGACTCACCGAAGTGCGTTACGCCTCGGGCTCGCAGCGTACCGCCTACAGAGACACCTCCAATCCCTTTTTCTCCTTCGACAATGCCCGCTGCATCTCCTGCGCCCGCTGCGTCCGGGCCTGCGACGAAATCCAAGGGACGTTTGCTCTCACCATGGCGGGGCGGGGATTTGAATCAAGACCCATTGCCGGCTCGCAGTCCTTGAGCGGCGGGACGAACGGCTTCGCCTCCTCCAACTGCGTCTCCTGCGGCGCCTGCGTAAAGGAATGTCCGACCGGAGCCCTGACGGACCAGACCGTTCTTGAACGAGGCGCGCCGACCAGGCAGGTTCGGACCACTTGCGCCTATTGCGGCGTGGGCTGCACCTTCAACGCCGGCGCCAGCGGCGGCCGGATCATCAGCATGGTGCCGGCCGACGACGGCCCGTCCAACCAAGGCCATGCCTGCATGAAGGGCCGGTACGGGTGGACCTACAACTATGCGCCGGATCGGCTGCGCGTCCCGCTGTTGCGCCGAGGCTCGTCCTGGGTGGAGATCACGTGGAACGAGGCGCTGGACCAGGTGGCGCGGGAGTTCACCAGGATCAAACAATCCCAGGGGCCTGACGCGCTGGCGACGATCTCGTCGAGCCGAGGCACGAACGAGGAGAACTATCTCTTTGCCAAATTCATGCGCTGCGTGGTCGGCACCAACCACATCGACAACTGCGCCCGCGTCTGCCACAGCGCCACCGTGACCGGCATGATGGAGGTTCTGGGCGCCTCCGCGGCGACCAACTCGATCCGGGACTTCGATCTGGCCAAGCTGATTCTGGTCGTTGGCGCCAATCCCACCGAGTCCCACCCGGTCGTCGGGGCCAGGATCAAGCAGGCGCACCGGCGAGGGACGACGCTCATTGTGATTGACCCGCGCCGCACGGAACTGGCCCGCCTCGCGGACATCCATTTGCAGTTGAAACCCGGTACCAACGTGGCGCTGCTGAACGGCCTCGGCCATGTGATCGCCCAGGAAGGGCTGCTGGACCGGGCTTTTATCGATGCGCGAACGGACGGGCTCGCCGATTGGCTGGAGACCGTCGGGGCCTGCACGCCGGAGCACACCGAACAGATCACCGGCGTCCCGGCCGAGTTGATCCGCAAGACCGCCCGCCTCTACGCCCAAAGCGGCGCCTCGTCCTGCGTCCATGGATTGGGCGTGACCGAGCATCGGTGGGGTAGCCACGGGGTGATCGCTCTGTGCAATCTGGCGCTGGCCACCGGCAACATCGGCCGGCCCGGAACCGGCATCAACCCCCTGCGCGGCCAAAACAACGTCCAAGGCGCGTCGGACATGGGCTGCCTCCCGACCTATTTCGCCGGCTATCAGAGCTTCGACGATCCGGCCTTGGCCGCCCGCCATCTGACGATCACCGGACGCCCCTTGCCCGCCACGCGCGGGATGAAAACGCCGGACATGTGGGACGCGGCGCTGGAGGGGCGGTTAAAAGGGCTCTGGATCATCGGCTACGACGTGGCCCAGACCGACCCGAACCTCACGAAAGTGCGCGAGGCACTGAGTCGGCTGGAGTTCCTCGTCGTGCAGGAACTGTTTCTGACCGAGACGACCAAGTTCGCCCATCTGGTCATCCCCGGCGCCTCGTTCCTGGAGAAAGACGGCACCTTTACGAATCTGGAGCGGCGGATTCAGCGCATCAGGAAGGCCGTGGACCCACCCGAGGGAGTCTTACCGGACTGGCAGGTGGTCGGCGAGGTGGCGACCCGGATGGGCTATCCCATGTCCTATGGCCATCCCTCCGAGATCATGGACGAGATCGCGCAACTGACCCCGACCCTGGCCGGCGTCTCCTACGAGCGGCTGGAAGGGGAGGGACTCCAATGGCCGGTGCCCTCTGCCGCTCACCCGGGCACGGCCCTCATGCATGGGGACCGGTTCCCGCGCGGGAAGGCCACGTTCGTGCCGGTGGATTATCTGCCGCCAAGCGAATCGCCGAACGAGGCTTATCCGTTTACCCTCGTAACGGGCCGCATCCTGCAACATTATAATTGCGGGGCGCAGACCCGTCGGACCGATATCCTGCAACTGGTGGATGCCGACGTGCTGGAAATGCACCCGGAGGACGCAGCCCGTCTGAACGTCGCCGACGGCGAATCGGTCCGCCTCGTGAGCGAGCGGGGCGAAGCACAGTTGCCGGTGGCGGTGAGCGAGCGGGTCCGCCCGGGCGAACTCTTCACGAGTTTTCATTTCCCGGCTATCGCCATCAATAGGCTGCTCTCGTCGAGCGCCGACGAGAGTTCCAAATGTCCGGAGTACAAGGTCTCCACGGTCCGGGTGGAAAAGCTGACGCCGGCCAGACAGACCGCGCCGGCCCATGCGAGATTGATCACATGAATGAACAGCCTTCAGCGAACGTTTCACGTTTCACGCTTCACGCTTCACGGTTTGCATGATCTACACCATTACCTTGAATCCGGCGCTGGACCATTACCTCGAGGTCAAGAGCCTCGACATGGACGACGCCAACCGGGTGCGCGCCGAATCGCTCTACGCGGGGGGGAAGGGCATCGACGTCTCACGCGCCATCCGGCACTTGGGCGGGGACAGTATGGCGCTGGGCTTCATCGGCGGGCACAACGGCCGGATTCTGGTGGACCTGCTCAAGCGGGAGGGCGTCACGTCCTACTTTACGTCCATCGAGCAGGAGACCAGACGGGACATCATCATCAGCGCCAAACGGCCCGTCGCGCAGACCCTGCTTCACGCCAGGGGACCGTCGGTCGATGCCGAGGAATGGCGTTGTTTCCTGGCGCACCTACGCTTGTTGGACTTGCGGGACGCCTACGTGGTCGTCGGGGGCAGCCTCCCGCGCGGAGTCCCGCCCGACGCCTACCGTCAGATCATTACCTTGGTGCAACGGCGAGGCGCTAAGGCGATTCTGGATGCGGATGGTCCCTGCCTGAGGGCCGGCCTGAAGGCACGGCCCTTTGCGATCAAGCCGAACGTGCACGAACTTCAGCGCGCGCTCAGGCGTCCGCTGCGCACCGACGCCGAAATCCTGCGCGCCGCGGCGACCCTGCATCGGGCCGGCGTGGAGATCGTGATCATTTCGCTCGGCCGCCGGGGCCTCCTCGTCGTGAGCGGTCGGGGCAGCCGGCTCCTGGCATTGCGCACGATTCCTCCCACGGTGACCGTCCGGAGCCGGGTCGGAGCCGGCGACTCTACGGTGGCCGGCTTCATTTTCCGGTTGGCCAGAGGGAAAGAGATCGAGGACTGTGCGCGGTTCGCCACCGCCTGCGGCACGGCGGCGACCCTGGCCCCTGGCAACCAGCTCTGTCGCTTGTCGGACGTGCAGCGGCTCTTGCCGCGCG
Source organism: Nitrospirota bacterium (assembly GCA_004296885.1). Classification (NCBI taxonomy): domain Bacteria; kingdom Pseudomonadati; phylum Nitrospirota; species Nitrospirota bacterium. The sequence continues at coordinate 39,965 of SCVN01000003.1, forward strand.
TCAGCATTAAACCATTGACGATTCAGAAGAATTGCCAGGATTGATGATTGAACGGACATGACGATTGACGGATTCCGATAATCTTGGCAATTCTTCAATCGTCAATTTTGGCAATCATGGCAATCGTCAATTCTTCCAAATTCAGGCTTGGGAGGGGAGAAAGATGAAAATCGTACTGGCGGTCGACGGTTCCAAATATTCGCGCTGGGCAACCGAATGGCTGGGGTACTTGCCCCTGCGCGCCAAGTCCCAGACCCAGGCGCTCCACGTCCTCGACTTGGCGGCGTTGCGGGCCCCCTTCATGGTCCAGCCGGTCGTCATCGGGAACGAACCCTTCATCCACGATGAAATCCGGCGGATGGAAGCGAAAGCCAAACAAGTGGTGGCCGACACGGCCTCGCAACTGGCGTCGCTCCGCATCCCGGCCAAGGCGCGCTCGGTCAACGGGCCCATCGCGCCGGCAATCCTCAAGCAGGCGGGACGCAAGGGCTTGGTGGTGCTCGGCAGCCGGGGCATGGGCGCCCTGGACCGGTTCATGCTGGGCAGCGTCTCCACCCAAGTCACGCAGCATGCCCCCTGTTCGGTCCTCGTGGTCAAGCAGCCGCCCCGCCCGATCCGCCGGATCCTCCTGGCGACGGACGGCTCCAAGCCCTCGGAGAAAGCCGTCCGGTTCCTGCTCCGCGAGATCCGGCCCCAGGCGACCGGGCATACGGTCGAAATCCTGGCCATGCACGTCATTCCGTTCCTGAAGTATCCGGAGCTCAAGGAGATCGGCAACGCGCTGGTCCACCGCGATGCGGTCAAGCTGGCCAAAGCCGGCTACGAAGTGGAGGAAATCTGCCAGCTCGGCCAGCCGGCGGACGAGATCATGAAGGTGGCGGACCATCGGAAGGTGGACCTGATCGTCTCCGGCGCGAAGGGCCTGGGCGCCGTCGCGCGCTTCCTGCTGGGCAGCGTGTCGACGAAACTGGTGCAGCACAGCACCTGCTCGATCCTGGTGGTGCGATAGGCAATGGGCTTAGCATAGAGGAAGCGACTCAGAAAAAGGGATGCGGGGGCCGTTCAAAACGAGTCTCCTTGTCTGGGCGGACTTCCCACGCATGTCCTCCTATGCGCCATTGGCCGTTCTCATACACCATGTAGTGAATCTCTCCAAACCAACTATCGATATTGACCCGTTGGCCGGTCTGGTTGGAGATTCCCCAGAGACTTCCAGTACAGATGATCTGAGCCGTGGGAGGAGTTTTGTCGGCCTCGACCTTAATTCTGGAAAACATGTGAGTGGTTGAGAAATCGCGATGCTCCTGCAGTAAGTCCTTCCACACGCTCCGCAACGTGGTCTCATTGAAGCCATGGTGCTTATAGTGCTTTGAATAGAGCACCATCACTCCATCTAAATCCCCGCGCCGTAGAGCATCTTCAGCCCGCTTAAATGCAGACGTGATTTCGTCTACTGTCTTTTGATCGGCTTGGATGTCGGCATTATGCGCGATATAGGTTCCGCTGAGGTCAGGGATAGCGTGCCTTGGTTCGAGCAACTGGCATCCCTGAAGCCCAACGCCTACCCCTAGGAAGGCTCCGATTGTCGCTAGCGCTATCCTCCAGTGCATAATCCCCTCTTTGTTTAATGGTACCATACGCGCTTGCCCTGTCAGCTCTTGGGGCTTCTCCACGTTTCACCCAATAATGACAGCCAGACTCTAAGATTTCTGACGCGTTGGTGATCGTATCGTCTTGGGTGTAAAAATGGGATCAAAATGAGGGCAATGCCTGTCAAGTTGGAAGAAAAACCATAGTCTTGCCTCCTTCAACTGGTCAGGGGTTACTGACACCCTGACCAGTTGAAGGATACGGGTGGGGGATTCCATCGCCGAGCGTTCCCGCCTCGTTTGACCGTCTTGGAGCGTTGAGGGATTCGGGCAATCGCTTAATTGAGCACGTTATGCGGTCGTTGCGCACGGTGTTCGGACGCCAAGGCGTCTGCTTCATCAGCTGCTTGCCTATAGCTCTTCGCAATCTGCCGACAATGGGCGGCATGTTGACTGGCACCTTCCTTTGAGTCTGGCTCCGGGTGCTTTTCATAGAACTCTGCCATGAAGTCCCAGTGCTTCGCCTCCTCACGAAGCTCCTGAGCTTCGTGGGTGTAATGCGCTGTCAACCCCGCGTGATCGTGCTGATCGATCAAGCGCTTGGCAGATGGTTCTGCACAACCCTGTACGACCAGGATCAGGGCAAAAGCCGCTGGCACCAACAGGAGTCGAAAGTTAATCATGGATAAGCCCTCCTTTCATCGAAGTGACGGTGCGTGAAGAGGTGTTGTCCTGTTTTGTGATGAGGAGCCCAAGCTCAACATAATATCTTTACTTTAGCAATCACGATGCCATGTTATTGAGTCCGCTGCTGGCAAGGCCGCGCAACCGTTGAGATTGTTGGGCCAATCTCGAAGATTGTCCGGTGAACCGCAACCTAGGCAAGTGCACACGTTGTCGCAAAATGGGGCAGGTACCAGGGAGAGTGTGGCGACGGTTGCTACATCGGGCTCGAATCGGATGATTGAGTCTGCCTTGACATGTCCAGTCGAAAGAGAGAAACTAACACATCTATGCTGGCACTAGGTTAGTTTATGGGACTTGTCTTGTCCAAAGTGACACACTTGCGTTTCAGTTCATTTGCCATGGTGCTCTTCTTCATCTTTTGCCAGGTGATCGGGGCCATGTGTGCCCTGCCCGATGTCGCTCTGGCACAGGATCAGACGATGATTTCAGAACAGGGAATGGTCTGTCCCATGGATTCAGGTCTCATGTGTCCTGCCTCGCTCACGTCTTCTCCAGATCGCCAGGTAAAAATTGGGGCTGCTCTGGATGCAGGCCATGTGTTCGTCGCTCGTGTGAACGGCTCCGCTGCCTGCATTTTTTTCGCTGCATGGAGCGGGGCTCAGGCTGTGTCGCTGCAGTTGCCGTTTCCCTCGTCTCCTTCTATCCAAGTCCTCCGGATCTGATTCGCACCTCCACGCCTTGTTGCCGACCGCTCTGCCGCAGAGGCGGAGTTGGCGTTACCTCGTTTTCAACGCACGCTGGAGGTGCTGCCGTGAAACGCTTACTCTCTCGTATTCCACCTTGGGCTTTGCCCGCCCTTGCGCTCTGCCTCTTGGACCTCGCATCGGTTTCGGCGAGCGGGGCTCAAGAGCGTACGGCAGCCCCCATGGATGGAGCCGCCCACGCCTCTCATAACGAGCCACGCATTAGCTTGCAGAATCTCGTGCAAGAACTTGAGTTGGCGAGCCCGGAGATCAAGGTGGCCCGTCAACGGTGGGAGGCAGCAAAAGCCGTCGTGCCGCAGGTGCAAACCCTCCCAGACCCAAGGCTCCAGCTCGGGTACCAACGGATGCCCATGACCGAACCCCTCCAAGGTGCCATGTATGGCTTCGGGCAGGAGATTCCGTTTCCAGGCAAGTTGAAGCTCCGCGGCGAGGTTGCCTCGAAAGAAGCGGAGCGTCTGGAGCAAGAGTACCTCGCTGTCAGGCTCCGACTGGTCTCCAGCCTGAAAGAGACGTATTTCACATTGCACTTCATCCACAAAAGCACCGAAATTGTGGAGAAGAACAAAGCCCTGTTGATCCAGTTTGAGAAAACTGCCAAGGCTCGGTACAGTGTCGGGCAGGCGGCTCAGCAGGATGTCTTCCGTGCCCAGGTGGAGATCTCGCGCGTTCTGGATCGCCTCGCCGTGCTGGAGCAACAGAAAGAGAGTCTGCACGCCGCGATCAACCGCCTGCTGAATCGGCCGCCCACCGACCCACTTGGGACACCAGATGAGATCCAGGTTCCACTCTTGACATTGCCGCTCCCTGAACTGGTTCGGCGGGCGGAAGCGTTCTCGCCTATTTTACTGGCCTCGGCCAAGGGCATCGAGCGGAGTGAGCAGGCCGTGTCCCTCGCCCATCGCCAGTATTATCCGGACTTCGATCTGAATGCCTTGGGGACCCGCAATGACCGCATCAACGACAACGGGTACCAGGTGATGCTTGCGATCAAAATCCCTCTCTTCTATGAAACGAAGCAGCGCCAGGGCGTACGAGAGGCCCTGGCCGGTTTGGCCGGCGCGCGCGAGGACCTCACCGCCACGCGGCAGGACATCCTCTTTCAAGTGAAGGACGCCTTTGTGCAAACCCAGCGCGCGGAGCGGCTCATCACCATCCTCCGGGATGCGATCATTCCACAGTCCTCCCTGGCCCTGCAGTCCGCGCAGGCGGGCTACGCGGTCGGCAAGGTGGATTTTCTCACGCTCTTGAATAGCCTGCTCACGCTTCAGGAGAGCCAGTTGGAATTGCACGGAGAAATGGTCGCGCATGAGAAGGCGGTGGCGAGGCTGGAAGCGGTCACGGGCGGTCCATTGGCCGGCAAGGACAAGGAGAGGAGGTAACGCCATGACACGCCGGACCCTGATCAGCACCGTCCTCCTTCTGGCCATCGGCCTCGCTGCGGTCCTCTGGCTGATGAGCCGACCGACAGTCCTTCCTCCCGCAGGCTCGACGCCGGATTCCATGGCCGACATGCCCGGCATGGACATGGGCGAAAAGCCGCGACCAGAAGGAAAGACGACGGACAGCAAGCCGGCTCCCGCATCGGAGGAGGCGCCGGGTGTGGTGACGATTCCACCGGACCGGCTGCAGACGATCGGCGTGAAATACGAGCAGGTGGCGAGACGTCCACTGGAGAAAGTGATCCGCACCGTGGGTCGCGTGGCAGCGGACGAGCGGCGATTGGCCAAGGTCACCATCAAGTTCCACGGCTGGATCGAGCAACTGCTCGTCAGTGCGATCGGCGACCACGTCAAAAAGGGACAGGTCCTGTTCACCATCTACAGCCCTGATTTGGTCGCCACGCAAGAGGAATACTTGCTGGCCTTACAGGGGCAGAAGCAACTTGGGACGAGCGAGTTTCCGGAGGTGGCGCGGGGCTCCAAGGACCTGCTGGAGGCCGCACGACGCCGGTTCCAGCTCTGGGACATCAACGAAGAGCATATTCGAGAGCTTGAGCAGACCAGCAAGGTCATGCGGACACTCCCCATCCACTCGCCCATCACCGGGACCGTGATCCGGAAGGAAACACTGGTCGGCGCGCACGTGGAGCCAGGCGCGGAGTTGTACACGATCGCCGACCTCTCGCACATCTGGATCTTGGCGGATATTTACGAGTACGAGTTGGCCTTCGTGAAGAAGGAACAGAAAGCGGCGGTGACGCTCTCCTACGAACCGGGGACGGTGTGGACTGGGCGTGTCGGGTTCGTCTATCCCACGCTGGACCCGAAGACCAGGACCGCCAAAGTTCGATTTGAGGTGGACAACTCCAACGAGAAGCTGAAACCGGACATGTACGCCAATGTGGAGCTGACGGTGAACCTAGGGACCCGGTTGTCGGTGCCGCAAGAAGCGGTGATCGAATCAGGCCAGAAACAACTCGTGTTCATCCATCATGGAGGCGGGCGCCTGGAGCCGCGCGTCATCAAAACCGGGGTGAAGACCGGTTCCCACTATGAAGTCGTGGCCGGCCTCAAGGAAGGGGACCACGTGGTCACCTCCGCGAATTTCCTGATCGACAGTGAAAGCCGCCTGAAAGCGGTCGTGGAGAGCATGGGCGGGATGTCGGAAATGAAGTGAGGGAACGCGACACGGTGACGCGGAGACACGGCGATCCCCGCGTCCCCCCGTCACTCTTTCTCCGCGTCGGGTGAAAAATGGTCGAACACATCATTGACTACTGTGCAAGAAATCGTTTTATCGTCTTTCTGCTTGTCTTTACGACGGCCGTGGGCGGGCTCTGGGCCATGAAACAGACCCCCATCGACGCCCTGCCGGATATCTCCGATACGCAGGTGATTGTCTATACCACCTGGCCGGGCCGCTCGCCTGACCTGGTCGAGGATCAGATCACCTACCCGATCGTGACCGCGCTGTTGTCCGCCCCCAAGGTCACGGTCGTGCGCGGATTCTCGGACTTTGGCTATTCCTATGTCTACATCCTCTTCAAAGACGGCACCGACATCTACTGGGCACGCTCGCGGATTCTGGAGCGGTTGAATCAGCTTGCCGGACGGATGCCGGAGGGAGTCACGCCGCAACTCGGTCCGGACGCGACCGGCGTCGGCTGGGTCTTCCAATATGCGCTTGTGGACGAGACCGGTCAGCAAGACCTTGCCTCGCTGCGCAGCTTCCAGGACTGGTATCTCCGGTACTGGCTGCGGGCTGTGGAAGGGGTCGCCGAAGTCGCCAGCGTCGGCGGCTTTGTCCGCCAGTACCAGGTCAACCTGGACCCCACCAAAGTTCTTGCCTACCGCCTCTCCATCCCCTCGATCGTGGAAACGATCCGACAGAGCAATAACGATGTCGGTGGGCGGGTCGTGGAATTTTCAGGAATTGAATATGTGGTCCGGGGGCGCGGCTACATCAAGAAGCCCGAGGACATCGAAGAAATCGCGGTGGGCGTCAACGAAAGCGGCACGCCGATCCTGTTGCGGGACGTGGCCACGGTGAAGCTCGGACCGGACATGCGGCGCGGCTTGGTCGAACTCGACGGGAAGGGCGAGGTCGCGGGCGGGATTGTGGTCATGCGCTTCGGCGAGAACGCTCTCACCGTGATCGAACGCGTCAAAGCCAAGCTCACAGAACTCGAACCCTCCATGCCCAAAGGGATCAAGGTTGTCACGACCTACGACCGCAGCAACCTCATTCACGAATCCATCGCCACGGCGAATGAGAATCTGGCTGAAGAGCTGATTGTCACCGGGGTGCTGATCGTCGGATTTCTCCTCCACATCCGTTCCGCAATGCTCCCCATCCTCACCCTGCCCCTGTCCATCCTGATCGCCTTCATCCTCATCTACTTCCTGGACATTGGGATGAACATCATGTCGCTCGGCGGCATTATCGTGGCGATCGGGGACATGGTGGACGCCCCGATCGTCATGGTGGACAACGCGCACAAGCGGTTGGAGGAATGGGAACGAAACGGCAGACTCGGCGACCGGACGCAAATCCTCATCGATTCGGCCAAGGAAGTCGGACCGGCGATGTTCAGCTCGTTACTCGTGATCGGCGTCTCCTTCTTGCCTGTCTTCGTCCTCGAGGCGCAGGAAGGCCGAATGTTCAAGCCGCTGGCCTTGACCAACTTCCTAGGCATTGCCGCCTGCGCGGTGCTGGCCATCACGCTGATTCCGGCGTTGCTGCCGACTTTCACGCGCGGCCGGATCTTCCCCGAGCAGCGGCACCCCGTCAGCCGCCTCTTGCAGCGTCTCTATACGCCCGTGTTGCGTGCGGCGCTGCACCACCGGTGGATGGTCGTGGTCTTGTCGATCGGGCTGCTGGCCAGCGTCATCCCTGCCTACCAGCGCATGGGCTCCGAGTTCATGCCACCGCTGTATGAGGGAACCATCCTCTATATGCCCACGACACTCCCCGGTCTCTCGGTCACCGAAGCCGGCCGGCTCCTCCAATTGATGGACCGGAAGCTCCGAGGGTTTCCCGAAGTCGAGTGGGTCTTCGGCAAGGCCGGGCGGGCGGAAACCTCCACGGACCCGGCCCCGTTCAGCATGATGGAAGTCGTGGTCGAACTAAAGCCCAAAGACCAATGGCGACCGGGACTGAGCTATGAAGGCCTCATAGACGAGATGAACCGGGCACTGCAGTTTCCAGGGGTAACCAACGCCTGGACGATGCCGATCAAGAACCGGATCGACATGCTCACGACCGGCATCCGAACCCCGGTCGGCATCAAGATTTTCGGGGCCGATCTCAACGAGATCGAGGGCATCGGCAAACATCTGGAGATGGTCCTCCGGGAGGTACCGGGGACGCGCAGTGTCTATGCGGAGCGGGTGTCCGGCGGATACTTCCTGGACTTCGACATCAATCGGAAGGAGATCGCGCGGTACGGACTCAAGTTGATGGATGTGGGCCGGATCATCGAGACGGCCATCGGCGGGGAAAATATCGCGACGACCATCGAGGGGCGCGAACGGTACCCGATCAACGTACGCTACCTTCGCGAGCTGCGCGATGATCCGGAAAAGCTGCGACGGGTGCTCGTGGATACCCCGACCGGTGCCCAAGTACCCCTCGCTCAACTGGCCACGCTCCGGTTCGTGAATGGACCGCCGATGATCCGGGACGAAAATGGCCGGCTGGCCGGCTACGTCTACCTGGACATGGCCGGCCGAGACGTGGGCGGGTACGTCGCGGATCTCAAGCGGGTGGTGCGTGAACAGGTGCAGCTGCCGCCGGGCTATACGATCACCTGGTCGGGCCAATATGAATTCATGGAGCGGGTCAAAGAGCGGCTCAAACTGGTGGTGCCCCTCACCCTGGTCATCATCTTTGTGATGTTCTACTTTACCTTTAGCTCGGTGGCCGAAACGGGGATGGTGATGTTCGGGGTGCCGCTCTGTCTGGTGGGCGCCTTCTGGTATCTCGCTGAACTGGACTACAACATGAGCATCGCGGTCTGGGTTGGGATCATCACCGTGGTCGGGACCGGAGCGGAGACCAGCTCGGTCATGCTGGCCTATCTGGATGAGGCCTGCCAGCGGCGCAAGGCGGCAGGGGGACTCGCGACGCTTGAAGATCTCATTGAGACCGTGCACCGAGGAGCGGTGGAGCGCATCCGGCCGATGATGATGATCGGCCTGGTGGATGTCGTCGGATTGATTCCAGTGATGATGGCCACAGGCACCGGGGCCGACGTGATGAAACGCATCGCGGCGCCGCAAGTCGGGGGCGTGTTTTCCGCCATGCTCCTCACGCTCATTGTCATTCCGCCTATCTATGTGATGTGGCGCTGGCACGTCGAGGGGAAGACATTGAAGAGCGAGGGGGACTGAGGATGGGCCGGACGCGCGAACCTTGCGGTATTGAGCGCGTCGAAGGCCGGGAAGTAGGATGAGGCCCGAGGGCCACTAAACGAAAGGAGGTAGGGTGAGGTACACCAAGACTCTGGTCGCGGCGCTGATGGCGGCGGCGTTGGCGGGAAACGGATGCCAACCCGCACCCAAGTGGACGGTCTTGCCCGCGCCGACCGGCACGAATACCGCTGCGGCTCATCACAACGACGAGGGCATCCACGCCTATGCGCAAGGCCAATGGGAGGCAGCGAGACAGCACTTCGCCGCAGCGATCACGGCTTCGCCCGACCTGGCCGAAGCCCATTACAACATGGGAAAGACTCTGTATCGCCTTGGCGCGACGAAGGAGGGAGACGCGCATTTCATCTCCGCCGCCAATTTGGCGCCCGGCAACAAGGTCATCTGGGATTCCCCTCCCCTGAAGAACGTGTATGTCCCCTCCAAGGAAGCCACGATTCCCGGATTCTCCGACGGGCACGCCGGACACAGTCATTGACCGCCCTGATGATGCTTCCAGTTTGGGGCATTTCTGACCTTCGAATCCTGCCTGGCTGCCCCTTTCCGCCACCGTGCAATCCCGTTTCCTGAGTCATAGGGTCTTCCTGCTTGAGAAAATCGAGCCGAAACAATAGGATCAGGCCTGCTCCGCACCGCCCCTCTTGGCATCCTGCTTGCTGCAACTGTTGGGGTGGAATGCATGAGACAGCCTCGAATCTTTCAGCGCCTCGGAAGAATCTCCTTAGCCCTCCTTGCCACATTGAGCGTCGTCGCGTTGGGCCTCGGCAGTCTCACGGGATGTACCAAGGAGAGCGATGAGGTCCCCGGCGCCAAACCGGCCGTGGCCACGGCCGGCCCGCGGCTCGTGCGCCTCAAGCCGGAGGCCGCCGCGGCGGCGGGGGTCGAGGTCCGCCCGATGGCCCGCAGCGAATTCCGGATGCACCGGGACTTTCCCGCCACGGTCCAACCCAACAAGAATAAACTGGCCGAGGTGACCGCGCTGGTGCGAGGGCGCGCCACGGACGTCTATGTGGATGTCGGAACCGATGTCGCGGGCGGGGCCTTGCTCGCCACGCTGTACAGCAGCGATCTCGGCTTGGCGCAGTCGACCTACCTGAAAACCGCCGCCAAGCTCCATGAGGCCGAACTGGCCTATGAGCGAGCTCGAGGCTTGCTGGAAGACAAGGCGATCAGCTTGGCCGAGTTCCAAAAGAAGGAGGCGGAAGCCAAGAGCGTCCGCGCCGAAGCGCGGGAGGCACGGGATCGCCTGCACGTCTTGGGCATGCAGGAGCCGGAGATGCAACGATTGGACCGTGAGCACACCATCTCCGCCTACGTTCCGATCCATGCCCCGTTCACCGGCCGCGTGATCGCACGGAACCTCGCCAAGGGGGAAGTCGTCGAGACGTCCCACGAGCTGTTTACGGTCGCGGATCTCTCGGAGGTCTGGGTGGTCGCGAACGTTCCGGAAAAGGACGTGCGGTTCATTCACCGCAACCAAACGGTCGAGGTCCGGCTCGCGGCCTACCCGCAGGAGGCGTTCCAGGGCGCCATCACCTATGTGGGGGATGTCCTGGAGCCGGCGACCAGAACGATGAACCTGCGGGTCACCGTCCCGAACCGTGACGGGCGGCTCAAGCCGGCAATGTTCGCCACCGTTCGCGTGTACACCCATATCGAAACCGGCGTGCTGACGGTGCCCTCGGCGGCGATCCAGCGCGACCAACAGCGCGCCTTGGTGTTCGTGCAGATCGAGCCCGGGACATTCGAAGCCCGCCCGGTGACCCTCGGGGACGAGAGCGGGGAGATCACCAAGGTGCTGGGAGGCCTCCGCGAAGGAGAGTCCCTCGTCACCCAGGGGGCGTTTGCGCTCAAATCCGAGCTCGAACACCATAAGATCGAAGAGACCCGATGATCGCGGCGCTCCTGGCATTCTCGCTCCGTCAACGCATCCTCGTGGTCGCCGTGGCCGCGGTGTTGGCCGTCGGCGGGCTCTATGCGTTCGAGTCCCTGCCGATCGACGCCTTCCCCGACGTGACCAACATCCAAGTCCAAGTCCTCACCGACGCGCCGGGCCTCTCGCCCGTGGAAGTCGAACGGTTCATCACCTACCCGATCGAACTGCAGGTGACCGGCCTGCCGGGCCTGGCCGAAATCCGCTCGATCTCCAAATTCGCCCTGTCGCAGATCACCGCGGTCTTTCACGACGACGTGGACATCTACTTTGCGCGCCAGCTCGTGCTCGAGCGGCTCATGTCGGTCCGGGAGCGCCTGCCGAAAGGGACGGAGCCGGTGATGGCTCCGGTCACGACCGGCCTGGGGGAAGTCTATCAATATTACCTGGACGAGCCGGGGGCGCAGCCTGACGACCAGGCGTCCATCGAGGCGCAGCTGACCGATCAGCGCACGATCCAGGACTGGGTGCTCCGCCCCCTCCTCAAAAGCGTGCCGGGCGTGATCGACGTGAATGCATTGGGCGGGTTCGTCAAGCAATACCAGGTGCTGGTCGATCCGGCCAAGCTGCGGAAATACGACTTGACGCTGCACGAAGTCTTCGACGCGGTGGCAAAGAACAACGCCAATGCCGGCGGCAACATCCTGGAGCAGCACGCGGAGCGGGCGATCGTGCGCGGGCTGGGCCTGATCAAAACCACGGCGGACATCGACACCATCGTCGTCAAAGAGACCGGCGGGACGCCGGTATTCGTGCGCGACGTGGCCGATGTGCGGATCGGCCACGCCGTGCGCCATGGCGCCGCGGTGGTGAACGGGGAGCGGGAGGTGGTGGCCGGCATCGTGTTGATGCTGCGCGGCGGCAACGCCAGGGAGGTCGTGCAGGCGGTCAAGGCCAAGGCGGAGGCTATGCGCCGCGAACAGGTCTTGCCCGTCGGACTCACCCTGGTGCCCTTCTACGATCGCATCGAGTTGGTCACCGCCGCGGTCCACACGGTCCGCGACGCCTTGGTCGAGGGCATCCTCTTGGTCGTGCTGATTTTGTTCCTCTTCATGGGCACCGTCCGATCCGCCCTGATCGTGATCGCCACGCTCCTCATCACGCCGCTGATTACGTTCATCGTCATGGGCCGGATGGGGCTATCGGCGAACCTCATGTCGCTCGGCGGACTCGCCATCGCGGTCGGCGAAATCGCGGACGGTTCGGTGGTCATGGTCGAGAACATCCACCGTCACCTGTCGCAACCCGGCGGGCCGCAACGCCCCCGCTGGGAGATCGTGTTCCAGGCTTCGAAAGAAGTGGGCCGGCCGTTGCTGTTCGGCATTCTGATCATCAGCGTCGTGTTCCTCCCGCTCATGACCCTCCACGGGATGGAAGGCAAAATGTTCGCGCCGTTGGCCTACACCATCGTGATCGCCCTCCTGGTGTCCGCCCTGCTGACGCTCACGTTGTCGCCGGTCCTGTCGGCGCTGCTGTTGCGGGCCGGATGGGCGGAAGATACGCGGCTGACGGTCTGGGCGAAACAGCTGTACCTGCCCGTGCTCCGCTGGACGCTGGCTCATCGTGGAACGGTCATCGCCGCCGCGACCGCGCTCCTCATCCTCAGCCTGGCCTTGGTCCCCCTGGTCGGGCGTGAGTTCGTTCCGATCCTGGACGAAGGGGCGCTCACCCCCCAGATCGTCCGACTCCCGTCCGTCTCCCTGCCGGAGTCCATCGACATGGAGAAACGGGCCCAGATGGTCCTCCGCCAATTCCTCGAAGTGCGGCTGGCCGTGAGCAAGATCGGCCGCTCCGAGATCGCCAACACCCCCGAAGAGCCCAACGAAAGCGATCCGGTCGTCCTGCTGCATCCGAAGGAACGCTGGACCACCGCGCACACGAAGTCGGACTTGGTGGACGCGATGCGGCGGAAACTGGCCGACGTGCCCGGCATCTCGGTCCTGATGAGTCAGCCGATCCAGGAGCGCGTCGATGAGTTGATCTCCGGCATCAGGACCGAATGCGCGGTCAAGCTCTTCGGGGACGACCTGGAGCTGCTCAAGGAGAAGGCCGACGAGATCGCCGCGGCTCTGCAGACGATCAGGGGGGTGCGGGACGTGAAAGTCGAACAGATCGCTGGCCAGCCCTATCTCACGGTGGACATCGACCGAAACAAGATCGCCCGTCACGGGATCAACGTCGCGGATGTTCAGGAGATCATCGAAACGGCCGTGGGCGGCAAACCGGCCACGGCCGTCTACGAAGGCGTGCGCCGGTTCCAATTGATCCTGCGCTTCCCGAAGGAGTATCGCAACGGGGTGCGCGCGATCGGCGAGATTCGCGTGAAGTCGGCCGCCGGCGCCTTGATCCCGATGAGCGATCTGGCGACGATCGAATGGCGGGAGGGGCCCGCCCGCATCAGCCGCGAACAGGCGCGGCGGCGCATTTACGTCGGCTTCAACGTGGTCGGGCGCGATATCGGCGGCGTGGTCGATGAGGGACGGCGAACACTGGCCGAGTCCATCCGGCTCCCGCAAGGCTACCAGATCGTCTGGGGCGGGGCCTTTGAGAACATGGAGCGCGCGATGAACCGTTTGCTGGTCGTCGTCCCGATCACGATCGGATTGATCTTCCTGCTGTTGTTCTGGACATTCCATTCGCTGCGCTACGCCACGCTGATCATGTTGAACCTTCCCTTCGCCTTGGTCGGCGGGATTCTCTCCCTGTGGCTGACCGGCCAATACCTGAGCGTGCCGGCGTCGATCGGATTCATCGAACTGTTCGCGCTCGCGGTGGGAAACGGAATCGTGCTGGTTTCCTACATTCACCAGCTCCGCCAGGAAGGCCGGTCCGCGGACGAGGCCACGGTGATCGGCTGCTCGCTGCGGCTGCGGCCGGTGCTGATGACCATGCTGACGACACTGCTCGGGCTTTTTCCTCTGGCCATCGCCCAAGGGATCGGTGCCGAGGTCCAACGGCCCCTCGCCACCGTCGTCATTGGCGGCCTGTTCACCTCGACGCTCCTGACCCTGGTCCTGTTGCCGGCCCTGTACCACTGGTTCGAGGACCCCCAGACCGAAGCGTCTGACGTCGGTTAGACGCTTCCTTGTCGAGAGCGGGGACGCATCATGCCCTCACACTGGCACACATTTCGGCCCGAGGCGCTGGCCCAAGAACTGCGGTCAAGCGTGCATGCAGGGCTGACCGAGGAAGAGGCCTGCCTCCGACTCTCGCAGCATGGGTTGAATGAACTGCCCGAAGCCCCGCCCGTTTCTCCGTTCACGCTGTTCTTCGCGCAATTTTCAAATCTCATCATCTGGGTCCTGATCGGCGCGGCGATCCTGTCCGGCCTGCTCCAGGAATGGGTGGATGCCGCGGCCATCCTGGCCATCGTGTTCCTCAACGCAATCCTCGGCTTTGCCCAGGAGTACAAGGCCGAACGGTCGCTGGCGGCGCTCAAGCGACTCTCGGTCGCGACCGCACGCGTGATCCGGGGAGGGACCCTCCGGTCCATCCACGCCCGCGAACTGGTCCCGGGCGACCTGATCCAGGTCGAAGCGGGAGACCATGTTCCGAGCGACACGCGCCTCGTCTATGCGACGGGCCTGCGCGCGCAGGAAGCGGCGCTCACGGGCGAATCCACGCCCGTCGACAAGTCCGCCGAGGCTCTGCCCGACGCGACTGCGGCCTTGGCCGATCGGCGCAACCTGCTCTTCCTGGGCACCGATATCATCGCCGGCAAGGGCCTCGCGCTGGTGGTCTCGACGGGCCTCCGGACAGAACTGGGGCGCATCGCCTCCATGATCCAGAAAGCCGGAGGGGAGGGCACCCCGCTGCAGCGGCGGCTGGAACAGCTGGGACACCAGCTCCTCTACCTGTCGCTGAGCATCGTCACGGTCGTCTTCCTGCTGGGACTCCTGCGGGGAGAACCGTTGATCGGGATGTTCCTCACCGCGGTCAGCCTAGCGGTCGCGGCGATACCGGAAGGGTTGCCGGCCATCGTCACCATGACGTTGGCATTGGGTGTGACCCGGATGGTGAAACGCCATGTGTTGATCCGACGCCTGCCGGCCGTGGAAACGCTGGGCTCCACGACGGTCATCTGCACCGACAAGACCGGCACGCTCACCAAGAACGAGATGACCGTCACACGCCTATACGCGGGCGGACGCATCTTCGAGGTCACCGGCGAGGGCTACGCGCCGATCGGGGAGGTTGTGGGAATGGTCAAGGCTGAGGTTGAGGTCAAGGAGACCCAGGAGGCGTCGGTCTTACCTCAACCTCGACCTCAACCTGAGCCTGGATCGAGCAATGCTTTGCGGGAGCTGCTGACCGCCGCCGTCCTGTGCAACGGCGCCACGCTGCGAGAAGAACGGAGCGTCTGGCAGATCGTCGGCGACCCGACGGAGGGCGCGCTTTTGGTGGCGGCAGCCAAGGGCCGCCTTTTCAAGGATCAACTGGAAGCGGATCACTCCTTCCTGGGCGAGGCTCCCTTCGATCCGGAACGAAAAATGATGACCGTGGTCCGGAAGACCGCCCAAGGAGTTGCGGCCTATGTAAAGGGAGCCCCGGACCTGCTCTTGCAGCGGTGTACGCGTCGGATGACGGCCGATGGACGGGTGGAGCCTTTGAGTGCCTCCGACAAGCAGCAGATCATGGCGATGAACAGTGCCTTCGCGCAAGATGCTTTACGGGTGCTGGGGCTCGCCGAACGGCCCCTGGAGCAGAAACCCGACGCGTATCGCGCGAGCGACATCGAACAGGATCTGATTTTTTTAGGCTTGGTCGCGATGAAAGATCCGCTACGGCCGGAAGCCCTCGTCGCCGTGAACGCCTGCCGCGAGGCGGGCATCAGAACCGTCATGATCACCGGGGACCATCGGGACACGGCGGCGGCCATCGCCGGGGAGTTGGGCTTGCTGGATGGAGGGGACACGATATCCGGCGCGGACCTCGACCGGCTGTCGGACGAGGAGTTGGGGCGACAGGTCGAGCGGTTCTCCGTCTATGCCCGGGTGTCCGCCGAACATAAGCTCCGCATCGTCCGGGCCTGGAAGGCCCGCGGGGCGATCGTGGCCATGACCGGCGACGGGGTCAACGATGCGCCGGCCGTGAAGGAGGCGGACATCGGCATCGCGATGGGACTCACCGGCACCGACGTGACGAAAGAAGCATCCGCCATGGTCGTGACCGACGACAATTTCGCTTCCATCGCCGCGGCAGTCGAGGAGGGACGCGGCATTTACGACAATATCCAAAAATCCGTCCACTACTTGCTGTCCTGCAATATCGGCGAGGTGCTGGTCATGCTTCTGGCCACGCTGATCGGACTACCCCTGCCGCTGCTGCCGGTGCAGATACTCTGGATCAACCTGGTCACGGACGGATTGCCGGCCCTGGCCCTGGCCGTGGACCCGGCGGACCCGGACCTCATGAGACGACCCCCGCGCCGGCCCGACCGCCGGTTCATTTCGAAGGAACGGATCATCTTTCTGTTTGTTCAAGGCCTGTTCATGGCGCTGGTCACGACCGCCGCCTTTGCTTATTGCTTGTACGGTATGGACCAAGATCTCGATCGGGCCAGGACCCTCACCTTCACAATTCTGGTCATGGTCCAACTCTTCCATGCTTTTAACTGCCGGAGCGATCGCCATTCCCTGTTCACCATCGGATGGCTGACGAACAAGCCTCTCTTGTGGGCCGCAGCCAGCTCGGCCGCCTTGCAGGCCGTAATCCTTCTGACGCCATGGACCCGCGACCTTTTCAAGGTCGCCCCCTTTGATCCCGAACATTGGCTGCTGGCGCTGGGCCTGGGCCTGACCCCGTTGACGGCGATGGAGTTGTGGAAACGAGCGGGCGGGCGGAGGCCGGGGCCGGCGAAGTGACGATCGGGTCTACCGAGCAGGGGCGGCCGAAGGAATACGGGGGAGGGGCGTGGTGAACTGGCCGTTTTTGCCGTACACCGTCAACTGCGCCGGCGCCGCACCGCCGGTCCGAAGAAAGATGTGCCAGAAGTCGCTGATGTTGTAGAGCTGGATGTTGTCGATGGCGGTGATGACATCGCCGAACGACAGGCCCGCCTCGGCCGCCGGCTTGGACGATTCCACCTGAACCGCCAGCACCCCCCGGTCAACTTCCAGGTTGAAACTGGCCACGATGCTCGGGGTCACGGTGACCGGCACGAACCCCACATCCGGCCGCATGACGGCCCCTCGGACCAGCATGGACTGAATGTGGGGAGCGGCCGCGTCGATCGAAATCGCGTAGCTGATGGCCTGAGCCGCCGGCGCCACGGCCGCATTGATGCCCACCACCTGCCCCGATAGGTCCACGAGCGGTCCCCCGCTGTTGCCGGGATTGATGGCCGCGTCGGTCTGAATCAAGTCGTAGAGGGTCTCGCCGTTCGGCGCAAGGATCGAACGGTCCATGGCGCTGACCACCCCCACCGTCACCGTGGAGCCGCCTTTCAAGGCGAAGGGATTGCCGATCGCCACGACCGTCTCGCCGATCTGGAGTTCGGCGGTACGGCCCAGCTTGGCCGCCACCAAGTCCTTGGCGTTGATTTTGATCACTGCCAGGTCCAGGAGAAAATCGCGCCCGACGACGCGGCCGGGCGTCATGCGCCCGTTGTGCAGGCCGACCACGACGCTCTTGACCCCCTCCACCAGGTGATTGTTCGTCAGGATGAACCCGGCTTCATCCACGATGAGGCCGGACCCGGAGCCGGGCGGGGAGGGGTGCTGCACCGCGCTGGGCGGCACGCCCCGGCTCATGACGGTGACGACCGACGGCCGCACCATCGCCACGACCTCCGGCACCGTCATCGGCTTGGGCTTCGCGCCGGCGGTGCCGTTGTCGGCAGACCGGGCCTCCGCGACCCAAAGCACCGCAAGCCAGAGGGAGCAGAGGGCGGCGCCCAGGCCGACCGTAAAAGCACGGGAAGGTGACCGGCTCTTCATATGAAGTGGCATTGTCCCCCAAATCGGAACAAGTCTCAAGAGACGCACCGGAAAATAAAACGGGCGAGGCTTGCGCCTCGCCCGCATGGTTGTCACGACCCTGCCCGCCGCACTCACTTGATGGCGGCGAACATCTCCTTGATCTCCGGCGTCTTCAGTTTTTTGATCGCCTTGGCCTCGATCTGGCGAATCCGCTCGCGGGTGACCGACAGGCTTTGCCCGACTTGTTCCAGCGTACAGGGCTCGTCCTGCCCGATCCCGAAGCGCAGCCGAATCACCGTCTGCTCGCGGGGCGTGAGCGTGCCCAGGATGCGATCCAATTCCCGCGTGAGCTCGGTGCGGTGGACGTGCGCATCGGGCGCCACCGACTGCCGATCCGCGATCAGCTCTCCCAGCAGCGTTTCCCCGTCCCCGACCGGATTGTCCAGCGAGACCGGCTCCTGGAACACTTGCATCGTTTCCTGGATCTTGTCCGGGCGCTGATGCATGGCTTTCCCGATCTCCTCCAGCCGGGCCTCGCGGCCGAGCTGCTGCACCAACCGGCGCGCGGTCCGCACGATCCGGTGCGAGGCCTCGGTCATGTGCACCGGAATCCTGATGGTTCTGGATTGGTCGGCCAACGCACGGGTGATGCCCTGACGAATCCACCAGGTGGCATAGGTGCTGAACTTGAACCCCTTGCGATATTGATACCGTTCCGCCGCTTTCATCAGGCCCATGTTCCCTTCCTGGACGAGGTCCAGCAGCGTCAGGCCGCGGCCGTTGTAGTGCTTGGCGATGTCCACGACCAGGCGCAGGTTGCAGCGGACCATCTCATCCTTCGCCTTCTCGAGCATGGCGCGGGATTCGCGCAGCTGCTTTCGGATGGCCGACAGGCGCTTCACGCGGAAGGCGGCAGTCTTGCCGGACGTCCGCGACTCGGCCACGAGCGCCTCCAGAGCTTTGTCGGCCTGTTCCAAGACAATGGCCGAAAATCCGCTCAGCCCCCGGACTTCGTTCAGGACCGCAAGCGCCGCCTCGCGCTTGTCGGTCTTGCGCATCCGCGCCGCAAAGACCACCGCTTCGCGCAACGCCGCCCGGATGCCCCTCGTGCCTCGATCGAGACCCTTGGCCAGGGTGATTTCTTCGTCCCGATTCAGCAACTTCCGCTCCCCGAACGAACGGAAGTACAGAGACTCCAGCGCCATGGACTGGTCTTCGATCCGACCGGCGGGCCCCTTCACAACCGGTCCCGGCTCTTCCGTCGGCTCCGCCTCGCCCGGCTCGCGGCCGATGACCCCCAGCATCGTGCTGGCCTCCGGATCATCTGTCTCCACGTCGAGAGCCTCAGCCGGCTCGATGTCTTCTTGCTGCTCTTCTATCAGCTGGTCTTTTCTCATCTCTCCACCCCTGCTCCCGGCCTTGCGGAAGTCTTCGTGATGATCGTCACAAGGATCTACGGCGATTCCTCTTGTATAGATGTGAGAGCCTCCCGCCCCCCAAAGGATTCGCCCGCCATGGCAATCTCAGCGAATGCCCAAACCTTACCGATACTTACACGAATATCCAAGGTTCAGACACCCCTCCATCCGTGAAGGCCTGGAGAGGAATAGTGCAGTAGGTAAGGCGTGCCCTGCGGAAATCAATGGCAATTCGGCAGAAAGAGGAAATTTAGCCGGCGGCCCCTTCGTCTTTTTTGATCAGGCCCTTGAGGAGGGGGGAAATGATGTCGATGGGAACCGGGAAGATCGTGGTCGAGTTCTTCTCCGCCGCGATTTCGACCAGGGTCTGCAGGTACCGCAACTGGAGGGCGATGGGATTCTGGCTCATGACCTGGGCCGCATCGGTCAGACGCTGGGCCGCCTGGAATTCCCCCTCGGCATGGATCACCTTGGAGCGTCGTTCGCGCTCCGCCTCGGCCTGCTTCGCGATGGCCCGCTGCATCTCCTGGGGCAGGTCCACGTTCTTGACCTCCACGGCGGACACTTTCACGCCCCAGGGTTCCGTCTGTTGGTCGATGATCCGCTGCAGCTCTGCGTTGATTTCTTCCCGCTTCGACAGGAGATCGTCCAGCTGGCTCTGGCCCAACACGCTGCGGAGCGTGGTCTGGGCCATCATCGAGGTGGCGTAGAGATAATCTTCCACCTCGACGATCGCCCGTTGCGGGTCCACGACCCGGAAATAGATGACCGCGTTCACCTTGACCGACACGTTGTCCTTGGTGATCACATCTTGGGGCGGCACGTCCATCGTGACCGTCCGCAGGCTCACCCGTACCAGCTTGTCGATCACGGGAATGATGACGACCACCCCGGGGCCGTTCCCGCCGATGAGGCCGCGCGCCAGCCGGCCCCAGCGAAAGATGACCGCTCGCTCATATTCGCGCAGCACGTGGAAACCCATGCCCACCAGCAGGCCGAACAAGACCAGGAACGCGAGAGGGCTCAAGAGTAGGTTCATCTCAGATGGCTCCCTTCTTGACCGCAGGCTTGACGTAAAGCGTCAACCCCACCAGTTTCATGACCTCCGCCTGGTCGCCCGGCTGGAGCGGCTGTTCGCTGATCGCCTCCCACAGTTCTCCGTGCACCAGAATCTTGCCGTGCGGAGCCACCGGCGTCTTCGCCACGCCGACCAGCCCCACCATACCTTCGCGGCCCGTCGTGGGCTGCCGGCGCATGACGCGCACCCCCATCCCGACCATCAGCAGGGTCAGCCCGGCCGCCAGGGCCACGACGGGCAGGATCACCGACCAGGAGATCTGCAGGAACGGGGCGTCGGTCTTCAGCAGCATGAGCGAGCCCAGGATCATCGCGGTCACGCCGCCGAGCGCCAGCAACCCGTAACTGGTGACCGACACTTCCAGGATGAACAGCACGATGCCCAGGAGCATCAGCAGGACGCCCGCATAGTTCAC
Source organism: Nitrospirota bacterium (assembly GCA_004296885.1). Taxonomy (NCBI): domain Bacteria; kingdom Pseudomonadati; phylum Nitrospirota; species Nitrospirota bacterium. The sequence continues at coordinate 60,639 of SCVN01000003.1, forward strand.
CGGCAGGGATTGAAACGAATAGAAGGCGAGAATCAAGCTGATCGCGCCCACGATGCCGGGCAGGATCGCGCCGGGATTGTACAGCTCCGCCAGGATGCCGATCGTGCCGACCGTCATCAGGACATAGGCAATGTTGGGATCGCTGAGGGCTTTCAACAGCTCCAGCCGCCAACTCATGGGAAAAAAGTCGAACGGCGCGCCCTTGGTATGGAGCACCGCCGGACCGGCGGCGAGCGCGACCGTGCGGCCGTCCAATCGGTCCCGGAGCGTCGGGAGATCCTCGGCGACCACGTCGATGATCTTCAGGCTCAACGCTTCCTTCTCCGTCACCGACACGCTCTTGCGCACCGCATCTTCGGCCCAGGCGACGTTCCGCCCGCGCTGCTCCGCGATGGACTTGATGTAGGCGACCGAATCGTTCTCGACCTTCTCCTTCATCGTCTTGTCCATCTCGCCTCCGCCCATCGCGACCGGATGGGCCGCCCCGATGTTCGTGCCGGGCGCCATGGCGGCGACATGGGCGGCGATCGTCAGGAACACGCCGGCCGAGGCCGCGCGTCCGCCGGAGGGCGCGACGTAGACGATGACCGGGATCTTCGCGGCGATAAAGTCCTTGATGATGATCCGCATCGAGGTATCGAGCCCGCCCGGCGTATCCAGCTGCACGATCAGCGCCCGGGCCCCGGTGGCTTCTGCATGGGCCAAGGCATCGTGGAGATACTCGGCGGTCACGGGATTGATGACCCCTTCATAGGTGGCTACGAGAAGGGGTGTTTCCGCTCGAGCCGTGTCGGCCACGACACAAGAGAACGCGCTTACAACCAGGGCTGACAGGGTCAGAAGAAGAGGAGATGATTTGCGCAACGGCGACTGCATCGAGCTGTCCTTGTTCGACATCGGGCCGAGAGGGAGGCCCCGCATCGATGGCGCACGGCGTGGGACTGACTGATGGGCATCATACGACCCACCCCCAACCCTGTCAAGAAAACCACGGAGCGTGCGAGGTGCCGAAACTACGTTGGTTGAAATGCCATCCCCGTTCTCCTAGAATGAGCCCACTATGCGATTATTGCAAAACGGCGAACGCCTGCACCTGGTGGACAAGAAGGGCCGGCAGTACGCCCTGACGCTCAAGGCCGGCGAGACCTTCCAATACAGCGGCGAGACGATCCTCCACGACGACTTGATCGGCAAGCCGGACGGGTCGTTGGTCACCCTGTCCCGGGGCAAGCGAATGCTGGCGCTCCTGCCCACGCTCGGCGACTACGTGCTCAAGATGCCGCGCGGCGCGCAGGTCATCTACCCCAAAGATCTCGCGATGATCACGGTCTGGGCCGATGTGTACCCGGGCGCCCGCGTCTTCGAAGCGGGGACCGGTTCCGGAGCCCTCACCATGGCGCTGCTGCGCGCGGTGGGAAACCGTGGTGCGGTCGTGAGCTACGAAGCGCGCGAAGATTTCGCCCGGACGGCGATGAAGAACATTGAGCGATACTTGGGACCGGTCCCCAATTTCACGCCGCGCATCCGTAATGTCTACGAAGGAATCGAGGCCGGCGACGGGCCCTTCGACCGGCTGGTGCTGGACCTGCCGGAGCCCTGGCAGGTGGTACCGCACGCGGCCCAGGCGCTCCGGTCCGGCGGGGTGTATTTGAGCTATGTCCCCACGGTGCCGCAAATCATGCAGACGGTGGAGGCGCTGGAGCGGGCCAACGTGTTTACGATGATCGAAACCTTCGAGACTCTGCTGCGGACCTGGAACATCCAGGGGCGAAGCGTGAGGCCGGACCATCGGATGGTGGCCCATTCCGGCTTCATCACGGTGGCGCGGAAAGTCGAGCCGGGACTCCTGGGGCCCGGCCCGGTCAGGGCCGAAACGGAGGACGAAGCCGATGGGCCCCAGTCCGACGAGGAGAACCAGGCATGAGCCGCTTGCAGGGGAAGGTCGCGCTGATCACCGGCTGCAGCGTCGGCATAGGGGAGGCGATCGCCCGGCGGTTCGCCCGCGAGGGGGCCTCGGTCGTCATCACCGGCCGGCGTAAGAATCTGCTCGACACGATCGTCGCCGACCTCGCACACGAGGGAGGCCGGGCGATCGCGGTCGCCGGCTCCGTCACCGACAAGGAGCACGCGCGGACAGCCGTGGACCAGGCGGTGCGGACGTTCGGCAAGCTCAATGTGCTGGTCAACAACGCGGGGATCGGCGCTTTCGGAAAGCAACTGCACGAGACAGACGATGCGACCTGGGACGAGGTCCTGGCCGTGAACCTCACCGGCGCCTTCCGTATGACCAGAGCGTCGGTTCCCGCCATGCTCGCGGCCGGCGGCGGCTCGATCATCAACATCTCCTCGATCGCCTCGCTGGTCGGCATTCCCATGCTGGCTGCCTATTCGGCCAGCAAGGGAGGCATGGATTCGCTCACCCGCTGCACCGCGATCGACTATGCCAAGCAGGGCATCCGCTGCAACGCGGTGAACGCGGGGCTCGTGGATACGCCCATGGCCGCCGGCTTGATCAACGACCCGGAGAAGCTGGCCTGGGTGATGACCATGTATCCGCTCGGCCGGCCGGGCAAGCCGGAGGAAGTGGCGAGCCTGGTGCTCTATCTGGCTTCGGACGAATCGGCCTGGGTAACGGGCGGCCTGTTTCCGATCGACGGCGGCATGACCGCCCAGTAAACGGAGGGCACGATGGATAGGATTAGGCATAGACAGGGACTCTCGCGCCATCCGGTCGGCGCCATGCTGCTCGTCGGCCTCCTGTTGCTCGCGGCCGGAACCGCCTGGGCCCAGGCCGGTGTGGAATTTCCCGGAACCGTCCTGCTGGTTGACCCGGCGGCGGGCAAGCTGGCGGTGAAGAAGGACGGCGGGGGCACGCGCTTCACCTTCGTAGTGAACGAAAAGACCCAGTTCGAAGGGACGATCAAGAGTCTGAAGGACGTGAAGAAAGACGACAAGGTCACCGTCCTCTATGCCGTGACGGGAAGCCAGTATCTGGCTCAGAAAGTGACGAAAGGAAAATGAGGTTGTCCGTCGTCAGTCTTCAGTTCTCAGTTTATGACCGAAAACTGATCACTGCTTACTGATCACTGTTTACCTCCCCATCATGGAGATCAACGCCAGGACCCAGCTCTGCGGACTGCTCGGCAATCCGGTCGAGCATTCCCTCTCACCGGCCATCCACAATGCAGCCTTCCAAAAACTGGGTCTGAACTTCGTCTACCTCGCCTTCAAGGTCGAGGACCTCGACGGCGCCGTCCGCGGCATCCGGGCACTGGGCAACCTGCGTGGATTCAGCGTGACGATTCCCCACAAGGTGGCGGTCATGCCGTTCCTCGACGAGGTGGAGCAGACGGCCAAGCACATCGGCTCGGTCAATACGATCCTGGTGGAGCAGGGAAAACTGACCGGCTACAACACGGACGCCTCGGGCGCGTTGCGGGCCTTGCAGAGCGGGGGCGTTTCGCTCAAGGGCAACCAGGTCCTGCTGGTCGGCACGGGGGGTGCCGCCCGCGCCATCGCCTTCGCACTGGCGGCCACCAAGGAAGTCGGCGGGTTGATCCTGCTGGGCATCGACGAGAAGGAGCGGCTCAAGCTGGCGGAGGATTTGCGGGACCGGACCAAGCTGAATGTCGAATCTGTCCCCCTCACGGACCAGACGCTCCGCAGCGGCATCAAGAACTCGCAGGTCCTCATCCACAGCACGCCGATCGGCATGCATCCGAAGGTGGATGAGACCTGCATTCCCGCCTCCTTGCTCGCTCCGCACCTCACGGTCATGGACATCGTCTACAACCCGTTGGAGACCAGGCTGCTGCGCGAAGCGAAGGCCGCCGGTTGCCGGACGATCAGAGGCCTGGAGATGTTCCTGCACCAGGCGGTGGCCCAGTTCGAACTCTGGACCGGACAGGCGGCCCCCGTAGAGGTCATGCGGTCGGTCCTCGAGTCCCGGTTCTCCTGATGCAACGCGCGCTCCCGATCTTGTCGCTTCAGGCCGCACGCTTCACGTTTCACGCTGTCTTATGAATATCGTTCTGATCGGCTACCGTGGCACCGGCAAAAGCAGCGTGGGGAGGCTCCTGGCGGAACGATTGGGCCGGCGGGTGATCTCCACCGACGCGGAAGTGGTCCGGCGGGCCGGTCTGCCCATCCCTGAAATCGTCAGGCAGTCGGGCTGGGAACATTTCCGGGACCTGGAGTCGGACGTCTGCAGGGACTTGGCCGGCCAGGACGGGTTGATCATCGACACCGGCGGGGGCGCCGTCTTGAGACCGCAGAATGTGGCCCGGCTCAAAACCCATGGGACGCTCGTCTGGCTGACGGCCGAGGTGGCGACGATCGTCGCGCGCATCGGCGGGGATAATCAGCGCCCGTCGCTGACCGGCACCAAGTCCTTCACCGAGGAGGTCGAGGAGGTGCTGCGCGAACGGAAGCCGATCTACGAAGCCGCCGCCGACCATGTCGTCGGCACGGACGGGCGATCGCCCACCGACATTGCGGACGCCATCCTCGCCCGGCTCTGAGCCGCCGAAACCCCGCCCGGAGTTGAACTCGTGTTTTCTCCATGCTATGCTTTTTTTGCAATTCATCGCTGCGGGGCCGAGTGATGGAAAGCCAGGCAGAGTGGCCCTGACCCGACGTTGGCTTGCGAGCGGAAGCCGGCCGGAATGCTGAGTGACCTGATGGTGCAGATCGTCGCGCCCCTTGTCGCCTCTCCCTCTTCCCTCCGAACCCTCTCGACGAGACAATGTCACCAGCCGTGGAGGTAGCCGTGGGTACAAAATTGTATGTCGGCAGTCTTCCTTATTCCACCACCGAACAGGAACTGAGCCAGCTCTTTTCCCAGCACGGGACCGTGCAATCGGCCAAGGTCATCACGGACCGCTATACGGGCCAGTCTCGGGGATTCGGGTTCGTGGAGATGGCCACGGGCGAAGAAGCGCAGAAAGCCATCACCGCATTGAACGGCACCGAGCTCGGCGGGCGGACGCTGGTCGTCAATGAGGCCCGGCCGCAAGAGAAGCGCTCCTTCGGCGGAGGAGGCGGGGGCGGGGGCGGCGAGAGCCGGGATCGCTGGTAAGCCTCACAGGCTGCAGCGACATTGCTGATGGTGGTGATCTTATGGAGGGGCCGCCCGATCCTTCGCGGCCCTTCCTGTTCCATCCGAGAATAAGGTAGTCCCCGAGCACACGAAACCTGCTATCCTGCCCACCTGTGCGCCACTAGCTCAATTGGATAGAGCATCGGACTTCGGATCCGAGGGTTGGGGGTTCAAGTCCCTCGTGGCGCACCAATACGTTCCTGCAGGTCGTTCCGCGCAGGCCCTCGCAGGCCCATCCGATTTTGATGCTTGCCCCGGCTGTCCTTCCATCCTAAATCACTGCTCGCTCTGCCCGTCCCGCTGATGGCCCCCGGTTTGCAGCTGGGCGGACAGGCGACGGGGTTTGGCTTGTTTCGGTCACTATGCTATTCTGCATCTGCGCGCCTGGCGCAGGGAGCGCAGGGATGGTGTGCGTCGCCGGGAGTTATAAATCGGCAGGTTCAAGTCGGTCCGGGCATGCATGGCTGATGGAACGAGAAGGGGCGTCACGTTGATCGGTGGGTTCATTACCAGAGGCGGCGGCGCGTTGCTGGGACTGGCCTTGGCCGTTCTCTGCACAGGCTGCGGTTACCAGTACCGCTGGGCGGCCGTGGACGGAGACACGCCGGCGCTGGTCGCGCAACTGGACGCCGGATTGGACGTCAACACCCGCACCACCCTGTTGGGCACGCGCCTGCTTACCCTCGCCGCCGCTCACGGCCACATGGACACGGTGCAAGCCCTGCTGGAGAGAAAGGCCGACGTGAATGCCGCGGATATCACCGGCTGGGCGCCCATCCACGCCGCCGCCTACGGGGGCAAGCCGGAGATCGTGCAATTGCTCCTGGACCATGGCGCAGCGATCCCGCCGTCCAATTGGTATACGCCGAGCCCCTTGGCGCTGGCGGAAATGCTCGGGCACACGGAAACCATCGACCTGTTGAAGAAGGTCTCTCCGGCCAAGGACAAGCGATAGCCTTGGCAACGGCCGGCGCAGGGCCGTGCGAACGGCGCGGAGAATCCCGAAGGGCTTGGCGAAGGACGTGGCCATGGGGTGTGAACCAGGGAGGCAGCTATGATGAGCGTGGTGGTGCTGGCCGCAACCTTATGGGTCTGCCCCGGGAACGTCTATTCGAACGAGCCGAAGGAAGGCTGCAAGCCCTTCCAGGAATCGAACAAGGAAGGCTTCAGCACGGTGCCGGAGCCTCGCTTCGAGACGGCACCGGCCGACGCGAATCCACCGGCGCCCAACCAGCCCCAGGTCCAACCGGAACCGTCCCGCACGCAGCCGGCCCCGTCCACCAATTCGGAGCTGTGCGCGCTCTACGCCGAATACCTGCAGCTGACCATGAAAGTCTCCGGAGGCCAGCTCGGCAACGAGTCGGAAGACCTGAACCGGTATGAACAGCTGCGCAATATCTTCGGGATGAATACCCGGCCCAACTGTCCGTGAGGGGAATCGCCATGACGACACGTATCGGCCTGGTTGCGTTGCTCTTCGCCTGGTTGGCTCTGGCCGTGCCCGCCCAGGCAGCCCTCGACCGGGAGAAGCTGCTGAGCGACCCCGGCGTCTATGGAACGTTTGCCGTCTTCAAAGTGGACGAAGACTGGTGGAAGTTGGACAAAGCGGCGCGGGCTTCGGCGACGGCGGAGGTGAAGGCCGTGTTTCAGAAGCACGGCGACCATGTCGCAGCCGACACCTATTTGCTCCGGGGGCTGTCGGAACGGGCGGATTTTTTCGTCCGCCTCCATTCCACCGAGCTGCTGCACAACCAGAATTTTCTCGTGGACCTGATGGGGACGGGGCTCGGCAAGTATCTGGCGAACACCGCCACGTTCAACGGCCTGACCAAGAAGGCCAACTATGTGCCGGCGTTGCCCGACGATCTCAAGGCCACGTTGAAAACCCCGCCCGATCCCGGTCCCAAGCCCTATGCGATCGTCGTGCCGATCCGCAAGGACGCAGACTGGTGGCAGGCCTCCCAGGATGAGCGCAACGCGATGATGAAGGAGCACACCGAGGCCTCGATCGCCTACCTGAAAACCGTCAAACGCAAGCTCTATCACGCCAGCGGGCTGGACGACCTCGACTTCATCACCTACTTCGAAACCGCCAGGCTGGACGACTTCAACAACCTGATCATTGCGCTGGAGCGGGTGAAGGAGAACCGCCACAATCGACAATTCGGGCATCCCACGCTGCTCGGTACCGTCCGCCCGCTGGATGAGATCCTGGACATTCTGACCCGGTAGACCGGGCGCTTTCCTCGTTACGCCGGACGGGGATTGTTCTCGGCCCGCCCCTTGCGCTATCCTGCCTCAGATTTTTCGCGCCCCATTCAGCACGCACAGCACGGAGTTGTTCCACGATGCCACAGACCGCGCAACAAGCAGCCGAATCGGTGTTCACCCTGTTTTCCCCCACCCTCTCACCGGCCGCGCTGGAGGAGTACGGAGTCGAAGCGACCGCCGACCAGCGGCCTCAGATCACCCGAGAAATCCTCTCCCTGAACCTCTTCTGGGCCCACCATGCCTTGCTGAGCGTGTTGTCCAAGGTCGAGGGGGAACGGGTCTTCGACGAACTGTGCCGGTACGTCCGCGCCGCCTGGGAAACGATGCTCGGCTTGGAACAGTCGGCATTGGCGGGATACTTCGAGGAAGCGGCGGAGCGCCGTTCCCTGTACGATCAGATCGTCCAGGAGGGCGGCAGTCCGATCGCGGTCTTCACGGAAACGGCGGCGATGGCGGAATCGGACGGCACGATCCAACCGGAAGATCGCCAGAAGTTTCTCGCGTTCCTGATCGATCTGATTCCGGTGGAGGCGATCGGGGAGACGGTGGAGGGGCTCGACCTGACGCACAAATAGCCGGGCACCGCTATAAGTACCGATGCTCGCGGACGGCGCCGGTCGCGTCGAACTCGTAGAGCAGGGGCGCGCCGGTCGGAATATTCAGCTCCAGGACTTGCTCCTTCGTCAGCCGATCCAGGTGCATGACCAGGGCCCGCAAGCTGTTCCCATGGGCGGTGACGATGACGGTGCGCCCGGCGAGAATCTGCGGCCAGATCTGTTTTTCATAGTAGGGAAGGGCCCGCTCCGCCGTGTCCTTCAAGCTTTCTCCGCCCGGCGGACGCACGTCGTAGCTGCGCCGCCAGATCTTCACCTGCTGCTCGCCATATTTCTGCGCCGTCTCGGCCTTGTTCAGCCCCTGCAAATCCCCATACATCCGTTCGTTCAGCGCCTGGGCCTGCTCGGTCGGCACGTTCGTCTGGCCGGTGATCTCCAACACGATGCGCAATGTGTCGATCGCCCGTTTCAGGACCGACGTGTAGGCCCGGTCGAACCGAAAGCCTTTCAGCTTCTCCCCCGCTGCGCGGGCCTCCTGCTCGCCCTTGGGCGAGAGGGGTACATCCACCCAGCCCGTAAAGCGGTTTTCCAGATTCCACTGCGATTCTCCATGCCGCAACAAGACCAATCGGGCCATCTGCATACCTCCACGTTGAGCGAGCTAGAGAATACGAAATCGACGAGCCATGTCAAGCGGCCTGCTTAATATCAGTTCTAGTGAGGAAGCCCAAAACTCCCAAAGACATTATATTTACTCTATCTGCATTCGAAAAAGTGCCAAAACCATTTCATTTATCGACACTTGTGCAACTCAATTATGAATAATGTCAACTGAGTACCTTCCACCAATATTAGAGTTTAATATTCCATTTGACATGTTGATTGAGAAGCCTATACTTAGGCGCAAAAGAGCTTAACTTAAGAGGGTTATTATGTTACGTAAAATGAGAGTTTCGAGTTGTGTTATCGTTCTGTTTTCAATTAGTGCTAGTGGTTGCTGGCCGTGGTTTAGCGGTGGGGAGAACCAACAAGGAATTTGTGGTGACGGTCGACAGCCAGTTGATATTGAACAAGTAGCCCTTAAATACGATCGGATGGGGTTCAGCATTACGGGGAGCTGGCAAGGAATTGCGGTTACTGTTGGGGTCAAGCCTGAACAAGTTCAAAAAATACAAGAAACCACCCAGAACTGGAATGAATATATCAAGGGAGCCGCATTAGCCCATAATGGTTGCTCAGGCGCTAGAGATAGATTTGGAAAACTCTTAGAGCGGTATGACGCCCTGAAGAAATCGAAAGAGCTTCTCGTTGAGCTGATCAAGTCGATTCCCGCCAATGAAAATGCGTCACCTGAATTGCAAACTAGGCTCAAGGAAGGATTTGACAACTATTTCAAGCTGGTAAATCAACCTGTATAAGACAGCCAGACTCTAACGAGGCAGGCTATGAAACAGAGAATCGCACCTTTAGGGCTAATGGGTGTCCTTATATTGTTGTGTATAACCACGGTCGAAGACCAGGCTGAAGCGGCACTCTTTGGATCAAATCAAATTTGCGGCGACAGGCTCGAGATCGATACAAGCTATCTCGTTATTAACTACAGCTCCACGAATGTGGCAGTAGAATTACCGTTTTTCCTTCAGGTAAAAATAGGCCCTCAAAAGCTTCAAATATTGCATGAATCAACTCAGAATTTTAATCAGTACGTGTTAGCCAAGGCGCTTGCTCACAATAGCTGCTCTTCTCTGAAAGATGAGTTTTCCCATGCAATTGACAGGTACAACAATATCAAAACCACCCACGGTATTTTAACTTCGTTAATTGCACAACTCCACAAAGATGGCTTAAGTGGTAGTGAAGAAGTTCAACTTGTCGAGGCTTTTAATAAATACTTCGAGAGCTTAATCCGATTAGTTTATGAAAAAATGCCTGAGCCTGTTCTGTCTAGGTCAGTATTAGAATTCAAAGGCGGGCGCTTGGTAGATGTATTCACACTGACGAACTTAGGCAATGAAGACCTGTCCTGTGCCCCCAGCTTCCCTCGGTCTTTCTTAGTTTATAGCCCCGACGGGCGTAAAGTTTCCGCTGCAATTCCACCGAGAGACGAGCGGAGTCTCGTAGCACAACTAGCAGATCTTACAGAATTGCCAAAGGACTCTGGCCCTATAGTTGTTCAAAAAGCCAACTTCACCTGTAACAGCAAATTAAATCCGCAGATAAGCTTGGACCTTAAGGTGATGAAAGATGACATCAAAAGCTACGTCATAAACGTTGGATTACGTAGCAATTCATCAAATCCATCGGATATCAAGAACTTCATGGTCGAAGGAGTCTTTGACGCTGAGCGTTCCGCTATAGCTTCAAAGGTCTCAGATGCGGGAGCGCAACTTGGGTGGGGCCAACTGCAATTGTCAGTTGGCAATACGCAAGCTGCCCTTGCATCGTTTGATGGGATTAGTTCAGATGCTGGCAAACTCCTGGCAACTACGGTTAATTCTCAGAAAGCCATAGGTAATTGGGGGACCCTGGCACAGGAGAAGGTAGGAATAAGCGAGTCCGCCAAGCCTTTCAAATTTTTAAACCAAATATCTTCTGAGGCTAAAAAATGAACTGCTGACTAACTTCTCCCCCCGCGCCTTGCAATCATCCCCCTCCCTCGCTACCATGCCGCCATGGAATCCCCACAAGCAACGCCGGAGCCGCCCTGGCAGGACATCGAGCGCTGGTGGGTCGGCATGGCGCAGCGCCTGGGTGTCGCCGAGCGGGGGCAGGTCTTTTTCAAGAACGCCCTGGGTCCCGGCAAAGTGCTGGCGCGGGCGGACACAGTCGGCGGCGATGTCCACTACGTTCTCTTTGTGCTGCTGCGCTACTGGATTCCGCCGGTCCTGCCGCCTCCGGGCCGCGAGCGGACGGCCAAACACGATCAGGACTACTGGCTGGAATCGCAGGAGATTCTCAAGACCGCCGTGGTCCGTCTGCGCGAGCTCAAACCGCTGATCGAGCTGTTGACCGCGGGCAATCCGCTGGCAGAAGCAGCCTCACCCGATACGCATGCGACCAAGCCGGTCGTGGAGGTGGAGCTGGCGAGCATGCTGGAAGGGATCGCGGAAGTGGCGGGGAGCTACGGAGGGCCGGACTATACCTCGGTCATCAAGAACTTCGACCCGATCCCGTTGCGGCAGACGCAGCCCTTCAAACACAATAAGAAAAACAGCGCGGAGCTCTGGGTCCTGTTCCTGCTGCGGGAGCATTTCCGGGAACGGGGGCTGGGCAAGGACCGCTACTGGCCGCTGATCGCCGAGGTGGCCGCTGCGGCCGGCATCCACCAGCCATCCGGCATTCCCTACCAGGCGGACGAACTCAAATCCTGGTGGCAGAAAAACTGGCCCCGCACCTACACGATGCTGGAGCAGAAAAGCACCGCGGCCGAACCCTCCGGCACAGCCTACAAGCACGATTTCGAATGGTTTCGGGCTTGGTTTCAGTGGCAGCTATCCCACCCGTCCCAGCTATAGCCGAGCGTCGGCATCGCACATCAGGATTCCAGCGACGCGCGGCTCCGTGGAACCGGCTTCAGCGGCGGGAGCTTGGTTCCCTCCGACGGTCCTTCCTGATAGGCCTTGATCAACAGGGCGAACATGAGGATGTGCAAGGCCACCCCGACCCACACGACGTAGGGCTGGACGCCGCCCAAGTCCTTCAACGACTGCTCCTGCGCCCGGCCGCCCAGGCTGGCCTTCTCCTTGATGATCGCCACATGCTCCCGCACATGCCAGTAATAGATGTAGTTGGCGCTCGCGCCGGCCATGACACGCCAGACGACGCCGACCGTCAGATCGCCGGTGAAGTAGGCCGAGAGGACGGGGCCGATCGCGTAGACCGCCGCATACAGGTACATCTTCCGGTAGAGAAACCAGAGGAACGGATCGAAGAGGAAGGCCGGCCAATGCCAGGTCAGGGTGAACCGCGGTTCGCCGCTGCCGGTGAACTTGCGGAACTGCTCCAGGTACCGGTCGGCGTTCTGTCCGATGAAGGAGCGCCAGAGTTGCTGCTCGTCCAGGATCGGCGGAGCAGGTTTCTCCGCCGGCTGGTCCGTCGATGGCGCCGGTTCTTCCGCGAACAACGCACCGCATTGCGAGCAAAAGCGCGCGTCATCGGGGTTCTGTTGCTCGCATTGTGCGCAGGGTTTCATCCCCTGAGCTTATAACACTCTTGCTCAAAGCTCACAAGGGTGTCGCCGGCTCGTCTCGGTGAAATTCCTCAATAGGGAGAAGGAGATACGGCATTCCGGCAGGGAGTTTCATATTGCGTTCGGCGCCATCGATATGCTACGTTCTTTGAATTCTCTCGAGCTTGGAACGACATGCCGACCGACCTACTGCAAGAGGATGAAGCCCGCTACCTGATGCACACCTATGCCCGCTGGCCGGTCTCCATCGTCCGCGGCCGCGGGTGCAAGGTGTACGACCTGGAAGGACGCGAATATCTCGACTTCGTCGGCGGCATCGCCGTCAATCTGCTGGGGTATTCGCACCCGGATCTGGTCGCGGCCATCCAGAAGCAGGCGCAGCAACTCCTGCATGCCTCCAACCTCTATTACACCGAGCCGCAAGTAAAGCTGGCCAAGACGCTGGTGGACCATTCCTTCGCCGACAAGGTGTTTTTCGGCAACAGCGGCGCCGAGGCGAACGAGGCGGCGATCAAGCTGGCGCGCCGCTATGCCCATCTGAAGTATGGCCCCGACCGGTTCGAGATCGTGACGATGCAGCAGTCTTTTCACGGCCGCACCATGGCGACGCTGACCGCCACCGGCCAGGAGAAAGTGCAAAAGGGGTTCGAGCCGCTGCTGCCCGGCTTCACCTACGTACCCTTCAACGATCTGGCGGCGGTCGAACGGGCGCTGAGCCCTGCCACGGCGGCGGTGCTGCTGGAGCCGGTGCAAGGGGAGGGCGGGGTCCGCGTGGCCGACCGGGCCTACTTGCAGAGACTGCGCGAGTTGTGTCGCCAGCGGGACATCCTGCTGATCTTCGACGAGATCCAGACCGGCATGGGCCGCACCGGAACCCTGTTCGCCTACGAACAATTGGGCGTCGCGCCGGACATCATGACCCTCGCCAAGGGGCTGGGCGGCGGCGTGCCGATCGGCGCCTGCCTGGCGACGGACCCGGTGGCCGCAGCCTTCACGCCCGGGACCCATGCTTCCACCTTCGGCGGGAACCCCCTGGCCTGCGCCGCCGCCCTGGCGGTCTTCGAGGTTTTGCTGGAAGGCAAGGTGTTGGAGCAGGGGCGACGCATGGGGGAGTATTTGGCCAAGGGGCTGAAGGACATCGAAGAGCGGCTCCCCGTCGTGAAGGAGGCGCGCGGGCTCGGACTGCTGCAGGGCCTGGAACTCACGATCGACGGCAAGCCCGTCGCCGCGGACTGTCTGGCGCGCGGCCTCCTGATCAACTGCACGGCGGAACGGGTGCTGCGGTTCATTCCGCCCCTCATCATCGCCCAACGCGAGATCGACCGGTTGCTGGAGACCCTGTCCACGGTCCTCAGCAAGCGGGTCTAGCCGGCGGCACGATACTCACTTTCGCGCAAGACCGTTACAATCGATAACCATGGAGAGCGGGTCGGTGTTTTCACGAAGAGCACAGACAGGAAAGCGGAGGGGGCCCCGTGGGCTTCGATCGGCTCTGTCGAACGGAAGCGGGCCGTCGGAAGGCAAGGACCTGTTGACGGTGGCGGCGATCCCGGCCGCAGGCGTCACCCGCCTGCTCGCGCTGGCCGCCAGGCTCAAAACCCTGCGGCGGCGACGCGCTTTGCATCAGCCCCTGCGCGGGATGACGCTGGGCCTCCTGTTCGAGAAACCCTCCACGCGCACGCGGGTCTCCTTCGAAGCCGGGATGAGCCAGCTCGGCGGGCAATCGCTGTTTCTCTCCGCGGCGGACATCCAGCTGTGCCGCGGCGAAAGCATCGCGGATACGGCCCGCGTGCTCTCCCGCTATCTGGACGGGCTCGTGATCCGGACCTATGACCATGCGATCGTCGAGGAGTGGGCGCGCGAAGCCACCATCCCCGTCATCAACGGGCTGACGGACCTCTGCCACCCCTGCCAGGCGCTGGCGGACCTGCTGACGATCAAGGAACGGAAGGGCCGGTTGCGCGGCATCAAGCTCGCCTACGTCGGGGACGGGAATAACGTGGCCAATTCGCTGATCGAAGCCGCGGCCCAAACCGGGATGGCGATCAGCCTGGCCTGTCCGAGCGGCTACGAGCCGGATCCGCGGATCGTCAAGGAGGCGCGCGCCGCGGCCGCCGGCACCGGCGCCTCGATCGAGCTCGTCCGAGACCCCCTGCTGGCGGTCAAGGAGGCCGACGTGCTGTACACCGACGTGTGGATCAGCATGGGACAGGAACGGGAACAAAACCGGCGCGTGAAGGAGCTGGCCCCGTACCAACTCAACGAACGCCTGGCCAAAGAGGCCAAGCCGGACGCCATCGTCATGCACTGCCTGCCGGCGCACCGCGGGCAGGAGATCACGGCCGGCCTGCTCGACGGCCCCCAATCCGTCGTGCTGGACCAGGCGGAAAACCGGCTGCACATGCAGAAAGCCATTTTGGTCGAATTGCTTTCCGGGCGCGGAGCCATGGACTCGGGACACTAGGCATTGCCGTTTCGCGCCTCGCGCCCCACGGAGAAAGAAAAAGACATGAAGCATCGCAAGATCAACAAAGTCGTTTTGGCCTATTCTGGCGGTTTGGACACGTCCGTGATCCTCCGATGGCTGCTGGAAACCTACGACTGTACGGTCGTGGCCTTCTGCGCCGATCTGGGGCAGGGGGAAGACCTCAAAGCCGTGAAGGCCAAGGCCCTCGCAGTCGGCGCCTCGAAAGTCTACGTCGAAGACCTGCGCGAGACCTTCGTCAAAGACCATGTCTTCCCGATGCTGCGGGGCAACGCGGTCTACGAAGGCACCTATCTGTTGGGGACGTCGATCGCCAGGCCTTTGATCGCCAAGCGGCAGATCGAGCTGGCGCACAAGGAAGGGGCCGATGCGGTGTCGCACGGCGCGACCGGCAAGGGCAACGACCAGGTCCGGTTCGAGCTCACCTACATGGCCCTGGACCCGCGGGTGCGGATCATCGCCCCCTGGCGCGAATGGACGATGAAGTCGCGGCGCGAGTTGATTGAGTACGCGGAAAAATACGGGATTCCGGTCACCGCCACCAAAGCCAAGCCGTACAGTACGGACCCGAACCTGTTTCACATCAGCTACGAAGGCGGCATTCTGGAGGACCCCTGGGCGGCGCCGCCAGATGAAATCTTCCAGTTGACGGTCTCGCCGGAGAAGGCGCCGAACAAGCCCCGCTTCGTCGAGATCGAGTACAAGCAGGGGGACCCGGTGGCGGTGGACGGGAAGCGCATGAGCCCGGCCACGCTCCTGGCCCATTTGAATCGCCTGGGCGGCGAGCACGGGGTCGGACGGGTGGACTTGGTGGAGAATCGCTACGTGGGCATGAAGTCCCGCGGCGTGTACGAAACGCCGGGCGGCACGATCCTGCATGCGGCGCACCGGGGCTTGGAATCCTTGACGCTGGACCGGGAAGTCTTGCACCTGCGGGACAGCTTGATCCCCCGTTACGCCGAGCTGATCTACTACGGCTACTGGTATGCCCCGGAGCGGACGATGTTGCAGACCGCCTTCGACGAGGCGCAGAAAGACGTGAGCGGCACGGTTCGCGTGAAGCTCTACAAAGGCTCCTGCACGGTGGTGGGTCGGAAGTCGGACCGGTCGCTCTACCGGCTGGACCTGGCCACGTTCGAAGAAGACGAGGCCTATCGCCAGAAGGACGCGGAAGGATTCATCCGCCTCAGCGCCCTGCGTCTGGCGATCCGGGCCCAGCGGCGAACGAAGCAACGATAAGCAAGGCTAAGCGTGAGAAAGAAGAAACTCGCGGCTAAAGCAGGAAAGCTCTGGGCCGGCCGTTTCACGGAGCGGACCCACAAGTTGGTGGAGACCTTTACCTCCTCGCTGGCCTTCGATCGCCGCCTCTTTGCCCACGACATCGAGGGCAGCATCGCTCATGCGAAGACGCTGGGGAAAGCCGGGGTCCTGACGGGCCGGGAAGTCTCGGCCATCCTGCGCGGCCTGGCAGCCGTGCGGACGGAATTGGAGAAAAGCCGTTTTCCTTTCGTCCCCCAGGACGAGGACATTCACATGGCCATCGAACGCCGGCTCACGGAACTGATCGGGCCGGTAGGCGGCAAGCTGCATACGGGCCGGAGCCGGAACGACCAGGTGGCTTTGGATCTGCGGCTCTACCTGCGGCAGGAACTCGGCCGGCTGCTCGAAGGCGTGACGCAACTCCAACGGTCGCTCGTCGGGCAGGCGCGCGCCCACCAGGACGTGGTCATGCCCGGCTACACGCACTTGCAACGCGCCCAACCGGTGCTGCTCGCCCATCACCTGCTGGCCTACGTGGAGATGCTGGAGCGGGACAAGGGACGCCTGCGCGATGCGCTGGCGCGAGCCAACGTCATGCCGCTGGGATCCGGCGCGCTGGCCGGCAGCAATTATCCGGTGGACCGGGCCTACACGGCCAAGCTCCTGGGGTTCCCCCGTGTCACGGAAAACAGCCTGGATGCGGTCTCCGACCGGGATTTTGCGATCGAAGCCCTGGCGGCCCTGGCGCTGGTCATGATGCACCTGTCGCGGCTGAGCGAAGAATTGGTCCTCTGGTCCTCGCAGGAATTCCGGTTCGTGGACCTGCCGGACGCCTTCTGCACCGGCAGCAGCATGATGCCGCAGAAGAAGAACCCGGATGTGCCTGAATTGGTCCGCGGCAAGACCGGCCGCGTGTACGGACACTTGCTGGCGTTGCTGACGACGATGAAAGGGCTGCCGCTCAGCTACAACCGCGACCTGCAGGAAGACAAGGAAGCCCTGTTCGACGCCCTGGATACGGTCGCCGCCTCGGTCGAGGTCCTGGCCGCCCTGCTCAAGGGACTCACCGTGAACCGCAAGATCCTGGCCGGGTCGGTCAACTCCGGCTACTTGCTGGCGACCGAGTTGGCCGATTATCTGGTGACGAAAGGCCTGCCGTTTCGCCAGGCCCATGCCGTGACCGGCCGCGTCGTCCGGGCTTGCCTCGATCGCAACCGGGACTTGCGCGACCTGACGCTGGCCGACTTGCGGTCCTTCTCGGACCGGTTCGGGAAGGACGCGCTCGCCGTGCTGACGGTCACAGGCGCCATCGAACGGAAAGCCCAGGTCGGCGGCACCGCGCACAAGCGGGTCGCGGCCCGGATCAAGCAGTGGGAGCAGTCCTTGCGATGAGGCGCGCGTTCCTGATCGGCGCCCTGTGGCTCGCAATCCTGTCGGGCTGCGGGACGGTCGGACCGCCGATTCCCCCGGAGGACATCGGCGTGGCCGCCAAGCTGGAGAAGGAAAAGGCCAGGGCCAAGCTGCAACCGCCGCCGGAGAAGGACAAAGACGAGGATCGCCCGGAGGATGAAGAGCAGCAGTTGTCGCTCCCGAGGTGAGACGGTGCGTCGGGAGCCAGGATCGGGGAATGAGGATCGAGCATGACCGACTTTCACTACAAGAACGGGGAACTCCACTGCGAGGACGTGGCGCTCAGCCGGATCGCCAAGGAGCTGGGCACGCCTTGCTATATCTACAGCCACGCCGCGCTGATCCGGCACTTTCGGGCCTTCGACAACGCGTTCCAGAGCGTGCCGCACATCGTGGCCTTTGCCATGAAATCCAATTCCAACATCGGTCTCCTGCGGCTCATGGCCAAAGAGGGGAGCGGCGCGGACATCGTGTCGGGCGGGGAACTGTACCGGGCGCTGAAGGCCGGGGTGTCGCCGGCCAAGATTGTCTTTGCCGGCGTGGGAAAGAACCGGGAGGAGATCCGCTATGCCCTCTCGACGGACATCCTGATGTTCAACGTCGAGTCGTCGGCCGAACTGCGCGCCATCGACGAGGTGGCGGCCGAGATGGGGTGCAAGGCCCGCGTGGCGTTGCGGATCAACCCGGACATCGATCCCAAGACCCATCCCTATATTTCCACCGGCCTCAAGAAGAGCAAGTTCGGCATCAGCGCGGACCGGGCGCTGGAAGAGTTCAAGTTGGCCTCCTCGCTCAAGCACATCGAGGTCGTCGGGGTCCACAAGCACATCGGCTCGCAGTTGACGGACATCACGCCCTTCGTGGACGCGCTGAAGAAAGTGCTGGGGCTGGTGGAAGCGCTGAAGGCGCAGGGCTCGAACATCCGCTATATCAACATCGGCGGCGGCCTGGGCATTACCTATTCGGACGAGGTGCCGCCCCAGCCCCACCATCTGGCTGAAGCCATTGCGCCGCTGGTGCGGGATCTCAAGTGCATGCTCATCATGGAGCCGGGCCGCGTTATCGTCGGCAACGCCGGGATTCTGATGACGCGCGTCCTGTACAACAAAGAAGGCGAGGCCAAGCATTTCGTGATCGTGGACGCGGCCATGAACGACCTGATCCGCCCCAGCCTGTACGGGGCCTACCACGAGATCAAGCCGGTGCGCGAAGCGACGGGCGCCAAAAAGCATCAGGTCGACGTGGTGGGGCCGGTCTGCGAATCGGGAGACTTCCTGGCCAAGGACCGGGCCATGCCGGACGTCAAGCCGGGCGACCTGCTGGCGGTGATGAGCGCCGGCGCCTATGGATTCGTGATGTCGTCGAATTACAATTCCCGGCCCCGCGTCCCGGAGGTGATGGTCAAGGGCGGGGAGATCCACGTGATCCGGTCGCGGGAAACTTACGAGGACCTGATCCGCGGCGAAGCCATTCCGGAGTTTTTGCGATGAGCAGCTGGCGAAGGAGGGCGGCGGGGGTGAGCGCATCCAGAAAGACCGAACAACCGATTCCGTTCATGAAATTGTCCGGCAGCGGCAACGACTTCATTCTGGTGGACAACCGGAAGAAGGTGGTGCATCCGCGCCGCGCCAGTGCGCTCGCCGCCAAGGTCTGCGCCCACCGCATGTCCGTGGGCGGCGACGGATTGATCCTGATCGAGCCGTCCAAGCGGGCGGATTTCCGTTGGCGTCTGTTCAATGCGGACGGGAGCGAGGCGGAATTCAGCGGCAACGGCGCGCGCTGCGCCGCCCGGTTCGCGTTCCTCAAGCGGATCGCCCCCAAGAAGATGCGGTTCGAGACCCTGGCCGGGATGATCGAAGCAGAGATGGTCGCGGCCGCCCCCGGGCGCAAACCCGAGGCCGTCAAGGTTCGCTTCCCGGACCCGCAGGGGCTTCGGCTCAACCTCCGGGTGCCGATCGAAGGGACCGAGCGCGAGGCGCACTTTCTCGATTCGGGCGTCCCCCATTGCGTATACCTCGTGGACGATCCGGACCAGGTCAATGTGGTAGGCATCGGCCGGCCCACCCGCTACCATGCGCTGTTTCAGCCGGCCGGCGCCAACGTGAACTTCGTCAAGGTCCTGGACCCGCACCGCATCCGCATCCGGACGTACGAGCGGGGCGTGGAGGACGAGACCCTGGCCTGCGGGACCGGCTCCATCGCCTCGGCCCTGATCGCCAGCCTGGTGGCGAAGGTGGAGTCGCCGGTGACGTTGATCCCCCAGAGCGGGTTGGAGCTGACGGTGTATTTCTCGCGGCGCAACGGGTCGTTTACGGATGTCTACTTGCAAGGAGACGCCAGGGCGGTGTATGAAGGGCGCATTCTTCCGGACGCTTGGCAGTGACACGCCATCAGATATCAGCCCTCAGCTGTCAGCACAGGATCAAGCGCTGATCGCTGAAAGCTGACAGCTTCTTTTGCGAGGTTGTTATGTTTACCGGCTCACATGTAGCCATCGTCACCCCGTTCCGCAAGGGGCGGGTGGATGAGAAAGCCCTGGGCGACCTGATCGAGTTTCAGATCGCCAATGGGACGAACGGGATCGTGCCCTGCGGCACCACCGGCGAATCGGCCACCCTGTCCCACGAAGAGCATGACCGGGTTGTGGCGTTGACGGTCGAGGTGGTCCGCCGGCGCGTCCCGGTGATCGCCGGCACCGGTTCCAACAGCACCGACGAAGCCATCATGCTGACCAAGCACGCCAAGGCGGCCGGAGCCGACGGGGCCCTGCTGATCACGCCCTACTACAACAAGCCGACGCAAGAGGGACTGTTCCTCCATTACAAAGCCGTGGCCGAGGCGGTGGACATTCCCATCATCCTCTACAACATCCCGGGAAGGACCGGCGTGAACATGGCGCCGGCCACCGTGGCGCGGCTCGCCAAGATCCGCAACATCGTCGCGACCAAGGAAGGGGCCGGGTCGCTCCCGCAGGTCTCCGAGATCATCCAGGCGTGCGGGGGCCGGATGACGGTGCTGTCGGGCGACGACGCGCTCACGCTCCCCATGATGGCGGTAGGCGCCAAGGGCGTCATCACGGTGACCGCCAACATCGCCCCGGCCGACATGTCGGCGATGGTGGCCGCCTTCCTGGCCGGCAGGCAGGAAGAAGCCAGGTCGTTGCACTACAAGCTGTATCCCCTGTTTACGGCGCTGTTCTTCGAGACCAATCCGATTCCCGTGAAAACCGCGCTGGCCATGATGGGGAAGATCGACGGCGAACTCCGCCTGCCCTTGTGTCCGATGTCGGCGGAACCGCGCGAGAAGCTGGCCCAGGCCATGAAAGATTACGGGCTGATCTGACGATCGACGAAACGAGGCGAGAGATGATCAAAGTCATTGTGGCGGGAGCGGCGGGCCGGATGGGCGGGCGGCTGGTCTGCCTGCTGAAGGAATCCGCGGCGCTCACGCTGGCCGGCGCCATCGAGAGCAAGGGCCATGTGTCCATCGGGGAGGATGCCGGCGAGGTGGCCGGCTGCGGCCACAGCGGCGTGACGATCCGCGACGACTTCGCGGCCGTCATGGAACGGGGCGAGGTCGTGATCGACTTTTCGGCCCCCGCCGCCACGCTGGAACACTTGCGGGCGGCGGCCCAGTCCCGCCGGGCCATGGTGATCGGAACCACGGGGTTTTCCTCCCAGGAACTCGCCGAGCTCCGCAACCTGGCCAAATCCATCCCCTGCGTCTTCTCGCCGAACATGAGCGTGGGCGTGAACATCATTTTCAAAGCCATCGCGGAGATGGCCAAGACCTTTGGCGAGGATTACGACATTGAGGTCATCGAGGCCCATCATCGCTTGAAGAAAGACGCCCCCAGCGGGACCGCCCTCAAGATGGCCGAGGTCCTGGCCAAGGCCGTGAACCGGGACCTGGAGCAGGTCGGCGTCTATGCCCGCAAGGGGCTGATCGGCGAGCGTAAAAAAGGGGAGATCGGCATCCAGACGATCCGGGCCGGAGACATCGTGGGGGACCACACGGTCTTGTTCGGCGGCATGGGCGAGCGGGTGGAAGTGACCCATCGGGTGCAGAGCCGCGACACGTTTGCGCGGGGCGCGCTCCGCGCGGCCCGCTGGGTGGTCAAGCAGCCGCCCGGGCTCTATGACATGATGGATGTGTTGGGGCTGCGGTAAGGTTCTTGCTCGCCATGAAAAAGAAACGGGAGGAGCTGCACGCAGCCCCTCCCGTAGATCCCATCTCGAATTGACCCCATTCAACCCTTCGGAAGCAGCATATACATCCCGAACACAATGATCGGGGCTGCCACGTACATGGTTTTCTTGCCGAAGACGTCGTAGACCCCGTACATCAGGATCACCGTGATGAATGTGAAATAAATTTGGGCGATCCCTTTATAGCTGCCTCCGGCCCCTTCCGCCAACGCCAACGTGGGCGTCCCCACCAGCGCCATGCCCGCCACCCATCCGAGTAGTCGCCTCATGTCCCTGCCTCCTTTGTGAGAAGGTTGCGCCGCAGAAACAACAACGCCTTCACAGGTCGCAGAAACCCGCGAAGGCGCACCAACATGGCCGCGATTTGTCTATGAGTGCGGAATGAGAACGGCTGTCGGCCTACCCCGGTTCCATACGGGCCCTCCGACTGTGTGAGTGCCACACAGCTTGCGCTTGACTGGAATAAATGTCAACCGGATCATCGAGGCAAGGAGTGGCATCGATGATGCGGGCCGGAAACCCCTCCTTTGCTTGACACCTCTTCAGGCCTGACCTAGGCTAACCTGCGACTGCATCGTCAATGGGCGCCCGCGTTCCCGTCGTATCAACGAGAAGGAGGACTCCATGACCCGGGCTCGACGGATACTCGTTCTTCCCTTCGCCCTTCTCGCCTCATTGGCGATGGCTCAACCCTCCGAAGCTCAGGAGGCCAACCCCGCTCATGATCTGGACGCCATGCAGAAACGGCTCGGCGAGGTGCAAGGTAAAAACACCATGCCGGCCAAGGAGGGGCTCAAGCGGCGGGACCTCAAAGGACAGGCCCTGTCCCAGCAAGCCGAGCCGGAGGGGCTGACGCCCGAGCAGAAGAAAATGTACGAAGACCTCCAGCAGCAACTGCAGCAGATCAAAGAAAACCGCGCGAAAAGCGATGCGGCGCTGGAGGAGCTGATGAAAGGGGAGGCGGGACGATGACCGGGGGGCGCAGGGCGTTCACAGCCGGAGTCCTGCTGATCCTGGCGGGGTTCATGACGTTGACGGACGTCCGGGGAGCCTCGCTGGCCGGGCTGGCCAAGGAACAGGGAAACGGGTCCCGCTTCACGATGCACTCGCAGGGGAGCACCTTCGACCTGAACGTCGGGCTGGTGAAGGTGGACCCCGCCGCCTCGCGCGCGGTGATCGAGGTCTATGCCGCAGCCCAGTTGTCCGATCCGCTTTGGCAACAATTCACGCTCGATGTCAAAGGCGATCGTCCGGCCGTCGAGTCCGGGTACATCCAAGTCGGCGACAAGGCCCCCATGACCCTTCCCAAGCAGTACCTCTCCGGCGTCGGTAGCCTGGATGTCAGCCTCTTTCTCCTTTCGGAATCGGACCTCCGAACCGGAACGACCCGCGACCTGAAGAACATTGGGCAGGAGACCATCACCACCCCGGCGGGCGCGGTGCAATGCAGCCACTACCGGGTGGAGAAGGCCGGTCAAAAACTGGATGTCTGGGTCAGCGACGAGGCCAGGCCGGTCGGATTGGTTCGGATGCAGTCCACGGGCAAGCAGAAAGAGGAGAACTATGATCTCGAGCTGCAGGAGCTGCTGTCCGGAGTGGCGCCCAAGATTGATCCGGCCAAGGCGAGGCCCCTCAGCGAGGAGATGAAGAAGCTCCTCGCCAAGCGTTGAATCGGTGAATCAGGCGGCAATCAGCCCGGCGTGACGGATTGGTCCAGCGATGGGGGCAGGGTCTGCCCCGACACCGTAGTGCCGCAGGCATGACACTGGACCAGGGACCGGAGTGGGTCATAGCTGATGAGCTGATAGCACTCGGGGCAGCAGACAAGCCGGGTCCGCGGCACGGTCGCGACTTTTGTAATGACGGGTTTCATCGAGTTCTCATCCTACCGCTTCTATCGTAACCCTGCCTGATTTTCAGACAATTTCCGGACGCCCTGCTTGAAGACAGAGCCATCCCCCGGCAGACAGAGATACCTCTGCCCTACGAGGGAGGGAACGAGTAAGTCTGGCCTGGGTCAGTGCCGAGCCGTTAAGGGCCGGGGTTCGTTATCCACGGCTTTCCGACGCCCACAGTTCAGGCAGGCAAAAACCGTGATGGCGAGGCCGGCATCCATGTCCACCGCTCGTTCCAGCAGCATGGCGCCATTGCATTTATCGCAGGTTCTCATGTCCACAAGGTAACATTGGTCAAGCAGGCTGTCTATCGGTCGGAAGCCCCCACAAGAAAGGGCAAAGGGCCTCCTGTCCCAAGCCGGCCATGGGTCCTTCGGGCCCTGGGCGCATAGGCTAAAATCGGGCTGGCTTCAAGCCCCTGTCGTTTCGGCTGTCTTGACAGGCTGCAGGGGGTTCCATAGGATGGACGCGCTGCAGACGTTCAGGCCCTTGGTCGGCGCCATTTGCCGGCCCGTGAGAATCGAGGCAAGAAGGCTGTATGTACCGACTGTTGCTCGTTGTAGGACTGCTGGTGGTCTTGTACTTCCTCTTGCGCAGCGCGATCCGGGAGCTGAAGGGAAAGAACGGACAGGAGCCGGCGCTACCGGGCAACAACGAGATGCTCCAGGATCCCGTGTGCCGGACCTATGTGCCCCGCGGCAACGCCGTTTCCGCCAGCATCGGGGGCCAGACCTATTACTTTTGCAGCCAGGACTGCGCGCAGACCTTTCGGAAACAACTGGCCGGGTAAATCCGGACCCTGTCCTGCTAACAACCAGAATAGCTGTACGAACTCAGCTTCTCGTCTTTTCCGAACTTCAGGGTAATCTGACACTGGTTGGGGGAAACGCTGAAGAGGCCGCTCTGGCTGCCCGCGATGCGAAAATAGGTCCAGGTTTCTCCGCCAAAAAACCGCGGCGCCTTCCCGCTGGGGTCGCCCCAATTCTTCTCGAACCAAGCCTTGTCCTTGCCTTCGAACTCGGCCGGCTTCAGAGTGGCATCCAGGTACGGATTCCCTCCGCCGCACCCGATCAACAACGCGAATGCCAGCAGCAACCCGATCGTTCCCCGCATGGTGCCCCGTCCTCCTTAACCCCGTGAATCACGCCGAGGTGATTGTACCGGCCGGCCGGGACCCTGTCAAAAGACCCGAC
Source organism: Nitrospirota bacterium (assembly GCA_004296885.1). Lineage (NCBI taxonomy): Bacteria > Pseudomonadati > Nitrospirota > Nitrospirota bacterium. Next base: position 85,202 of record SCVN01000003.1, read on the forward strand.
GAACCCGCCCTCGTTGCTTTCGGCTTCAGTTGTTCATAGAATAGCCGATACAGGGAAGTGGATGGGAGCGGCTTGCCCCGCGCACGAAAGGATGTCGTTATGAAAATCTATCTCGATACCGCCAGCGTCAAGGAAATCCACGAAGCGGCCAGCTTCGGACTCATCGACGGAGTGACGACGAATCCCTCGTTGGTGGCCAAAGAAGGCCGCAGCTTTAAAGACGTGATCCACGAAATTTGCAGCCTCGTGGACGGCCCCATCAGCGCCGAAGTCGTGAGCGTCGAGGCCGACGCCATGATCAAAGAAGGGCGCGAGCTGGCCAAGATTCACAAAAACATCGTGGTCAAGATTCCGCTCATTCCCGAAGGGCTCAAGGCGACGAAGAAGCTGGCCTCGGAAGGCATCCGGGTGAATGTTACGCTCTGCTTCTCGCCCACCCAGGCCCTGCTGGCCGCCAAGGCCGGCGCCTGGTGCGTTTCTCCGTTCATCGGCCGGCTGGACGACATCAGCTCGGACGGCATGGCGCTCATTCGGCAGATTCTCGCAATCTATCGCAACTACGATTTCAAAACCCAGGTACTCGTCGCCAGCGTGCGGCATCCGCAGCACGTCGTCGAGGCGGCCCTGGCCGGCGGGCATATCGCCACGATGCCCTACAGCGTATTCCAGGCGCTCTACAAGCACCCGCTCACCGACAGCGGGCTGAAGAAGTTCTTGGCGGATTGGAACGCCAGCCCGGCGGGCAAATAACGAGTCCCTCAGTGGCCGGGCAGGCAGGCGCGGGCCTGCTTGAACACCGAGTGGAACATCGGTCTCGTCAGCTTGCCGGTGAAGGTATTCTGCTGGCTCGGATGATAGGATCCGATGAGGGTCACACCCCAAGGCAGGGGGTAGCGGACCCCGTGGCCGAAGCGAAGCGCGGGGGACGGGATCTGATCCCCGAGCTCGCGGCAGGCCTTCAGATACTGGTCGAACGCGATTTTTCCCAACGCCACGACCACGCGTAGCTGCGTCAGCAGGCGCAACTCCTCCAACAGATAGGGCCGGCAAGCCTCAAACTCGTCGGGAGTCGGCTTGTTGCCGGGCGGGGCGCAGCGCACCGCCGCCGCGATGTAGCAATCCGCCAGCGCCAGCCCGTCCCCCTTGTGCGTCGACTCAGGCTGATTGGCGAACCCGAACCGGTGCAACGCCTCATAGAGCCAGTCGCCGCTGCGATCGCCGGTGAAGACCCGACCGGTGCGGTTGCCCCCGTGGGCGGCGGGGGCCAGACCGACCACGAAGAGGCGTGCCTTGGGATCGCCGAATCCAGGGATCGGGCGGCCCCAATAGGTCCAGTCCCGGAACTGTCGGCGTTTCTCGCGAGCCATGGCTTCCCGATGCGCCACCAGTCGCGGACAGCGTCGACAGCCCACAATCTGCTCGTTGAGAAGCGTCAGGTTGCGCATGGGCGGGCAGTCTAGCATAGGCACGGGAATAGCGCTTGCCGCTCCTAGGGCTTCCTGTTAGCATGAGCCGCCTGCAGGGGGAACCTTGAACGAGGAGGAGGGCTGGATGGGACTTCGACTGATGGCGCTGTTCCTGGCCTGCCTCTCCCTCACCCTTGCGCTGGGCCGGCAACCGGCACAAGCGCAGCAGACAAGCGCGCCGTCTGACCCGGCTCCCCGCGACACCGTGTCTCCTGCCCCCTCGACGAACAAACCACCAGCGGCCGAACCGGACAATGTTCCGGCCGAGACCCTGTATCCCAGCCCCGACGCGGAAGACCGGCTCGTGATCCTGCCGGAAATCAAGCGCGAGGGAGAACGGCGCTTCTTGAGCTCGTTCAAACTCCCGGACAAACTGGTGTTTGCCGGTGAAACCGTGCCGCTGGACAACTGGCAGGTGCGCGAACGGCTCGAATACGAGTTCTACCAGTTCCTGGAAGACGAGGGCGACAGTATCATCCTGGCCAAACGCACCGGCCGTTGCTTTCCCCCCGTGGAGAAACAGCTCGCCGAGTCCGGCCTCCCCGACGACCTGAAGTTCATGCTGCTCGTGGAGAGCAAATGCGTCGCCGCGGCCTATTCCAAGGCCAAGGCGTCGGGTCCCTGGCAGTTCATCGGGTCCACCGGCAAACGCTACAAACTGAACAGCAATCAGTGGCGGGACGATCGGCGGAACCTGGAAATGTCCACCGAGGCGGCGATCAAGTACTTGCGCTTCCTCAAACAGGATCTGGGCGACTGGTTCCTCGCCATGGCCGCCTACAACGCGGGCGAGGACCGAATCAGGAAGCTGCTCAAGGAACAGCGCGTGGACGACTATTGGAAACTCCACTACGTGCGGGAGACGATGCGCTACGTGCCCCGGATCATCGTCGCCAAGGAGATTTACAGCCAGCCGGAGAAATATCTCGGCCTGACCAAGAAGGACCTCTATGCGCCGCTGGAACTGGAAACGGTCACCGTCACGATCAAGGAGCCGCAGCGGCATCTGGCCCTGATTGCGAAGGAATTCGGCTCGTACTTCCTGGAGGTCAAGATGCTCAACCCGGAGATCCGCAAAGAATACCTGCCCAAAGGCACCCATCAGCTCAAAGTCCCCAAGCAAGACTGCCCCAACCGCTGCTTCAAGCAAGACAAAACTCCCTAAACGCATGCGCTCGGCCACCAGGCAGTCGCCTCTCCCGTGGACGGTGAACCGTCTGTTGGACCGTCTGATCCGCGCCGCCCTGGCCGCAGCGGACCCGAAACTCGCCGTGCGCCGGACCGTGAAGCGGAGCGGCCCTGTAGTGCACGTCGATGGACGGTCGTACGACCTGCGCGCCTATGATCGTGTCGTGGCGGTGGGCGCCGGCAAGGCCTCGGCTCAGATGGCGGTGGCATTGGAACGCTGTTTGGGCGGTCGCTTGGAAGGCGGCCTGGTCGTCGTCAAAAACGGGTACGCCGCGGGCACTAAAACCATCCGGGTGCTGGAAGCGGGCCATCCGGTCCCGAATCGGGCCGGGCAGCAAAGCGCGGCCCGCTTGATGGCACTCGTTCACAACTGTTCCGATCGGGACCTGGTCTTTGTGTTGCTGTCGGGCGGAGCCTCCAGCTTGTTGCCCGCTCCGGCCGCCGGCCTGACTCTTGCGGACCTTCAACGGACAACCTCGCTGTTGCTCGCCTGCGGGGCCTCGATCCAGGATATCAATACGGTCCGTAAGCACCTCTCGGCGCTCCAAGGAGGCAGATTGGCGGCGGCGACCAAGGCACGTGTCGTGAGCCTGATCCTGTCCGACGTGCCGGGGGACGACCTGGGCGCCATCGGCTCGGGACCGACCGCCCCGGATGCGACAACCTACGAGGACGCGAGCGAGATCTTGCGGCGGCACGAGATTTGGCGGTCCATCCCTGCCAAGGTTCGGACCCATTTGCTGGCCGGATGCAGAGGAGACCGGAACGAAACGCCGAAGCCCGGCGCGCCGCTGTTCCGCCGCGTGCAGAATCGGATCATCGGGAACAATGCTGGAGCCGTGCACGCAGCGGCGCAGGCAGCCAGGCAGGCAGGGCTCAATCCGTTGATCCTCACCACCAGACTGGTCGGAGAGGCGAAGGAGGCGGCCAAGCTGTTCGGCGCCATCGCGAAAGAGATCGCGGCCACCGGCAGGCCGATCCGGCGTCCGGCCTGTGTCATCGCCGGGGGCGAGTTGACCGTGACACGCAAAGGAACCGGCCGAGGCGGCCGCGCCCAGGAGTTTTCGCTGGCGGCGGCGATGGAGATCGCCGGGTTGCCCAACGTCTGGATAGCCGCCTTCGGAACCGACGGTACGGATGGGCCCACCGATGCGGCTGGAGCCTGCGCGAATGGTTTCACGGCTGCCCGAGCCACGCGACTCGGCGTCGATCCGGCAACCATGCTTGCCCGCAACGATTCTTACGGCTTCTTCAAGAAAATCGGCGGGCACCTGCGAACCGGCCCCACCGGCACGAATGTGAACGACCTCTATCTGTTGCTCGCCCTCTAGCCATGGCTGCGCGCCTCGTTCTCCCACTAGAAGCCTGTGACGATCCAACTCTCGTTGGGGGCAAAGGAGCCGGCCTTTGCCGCCTAATCCGACGCGGGTTCCAGGTCCCGCCCGGCCTCTGCGTCACGATCCAAGCCTATCGCGAGAGCCTGCGGTCGGGAGTCTTCGACGATGCCGCCCGCTGGGCGCTTTTGCGCCAAGCATCGGATGAGCACAGGCAGGCGATGCTGGAAGAAGATCGCCGTCTCGTCACGTCTTTGTCTTTATCCCAGTCCCTCCTTGACCTCATCGATGAAGAATTGCATCGCCTGGGGCTTGGGCGCGAGGCGACATTCGCTGTCCGCTCCTCCGCCTCCGATGAAGATGGAGCCAAGGCCACGTTTGCCGGCCTGTACCGCACCCAGTTGGGAGTGTCCCGCGAGGGACTCGCCCAGGCCATCCTCGCCTGCTGGGCCTCCCTCCGGACCGACGCAGCTTTGGCCTATCGCCTCCGGGTCGGCGGAAGAAGCGCCATGCCGGCCATGGCGGTCATTATCCAAGCCATGTTGGCGCCGCGTACAGCCGGTGTCGCCTATTCCCGCCACCCGATCACGGGCGAACCACAACAGGTGTTGATCAATGCGGTCTTCGGCCTGGCTGAACCGCTCGTGTCCGGCACCGTGACGCCGGATCAGTACGTCGTGGACGTCGGGGACGGGACCGGCTCAAGAACTGTCATCGAACGGCGACTCGCCGAACCGGATCAAGCGGCGCCGGCCCTGGACGAACGAGAGATCCTGGCCCTGGCCGGCTTGGTCAAAGACGTCGAAAGGCGGATGGGCTTTCCCGCAGACATCGAATGGGCCACGGACGACCAAGGCACCTGGTTGCTCCAGGCCCGGCCGATCCCCGAGCCCCGCCTGCCGGTGGCCGAACGCCGCATCGTCTGGTCCCGCGCCAACTTCAAGGAGACGATGCCCGATGTGCCCAGCCCCCTCGGTATCTCATTCCTGGAAGCGTTCATGGCAACCAACATCGTCAACCATTACCGAGAGCTAGGCTGCCATATTCCGCCCGGTTGGCCAACGGTTCGGATCATGCGGGGACGTCCCTACATCAACGTGTCCCTCTTCCAATCCTTCACCGTTCAATTAGGTGGCGACCCCAGGCTGGTCGTCGAACAAATGGGCGGCGAGGACCGGCCGCCGATCGAAGGCCCCCCGCGCCTGCCTTGGTGGAACATCCTCCGAGCCGGACTCTTGATGGAAAGAAAAATCCGCCGCGCGGCCAAGCAGGCGCCGGCTTGGTTCGCGGAAATGCAACGGATGGCGACGGACCCGTCCGACGAGCAGATGATTCGAGACAAGCCGGTCGATCTGTTGGCCCGGCTGGATCGGCTGAACAAGCGGCTGCGAGACGCAGATCTGACGTTTGCGATTGTGGCCGGAGTCTCCCAAGGATTGTATGCGCTCGGATTGCTACTGCCGCGACGGATCGGTCCGAACTGGCGGCCGCTGCTGAACGAAGCGCTCCAAGGGGTGGGGACGATCATCAGCGCCAAGCAAATCCTCTGGCTGACCGAACTGGCGGACCGGGCCCGGCAAGAACCGGTTGCACGGGAGTTCCTGCTGGCCGAGCCCTGGGCGCCGTTTTCATTCCGGAGCAAGCTGGCCGGGACCAACTTCTTGCACGGCTTCGAGGCGTATCTTGCTGAGTACGGGCACCGGGCCGTGGGCGAATCCGACCCCATGGCCACCCGTTTCGCGGAGATGCCGGACTATCTACTCGGCGTCATCAGGGGCCACCTGCAAGCGCCCAGCGCCAGGCCAAGCAGATCTGCCGACGCCGTTCGCCGAGAGCAAGAAGCAGCCCGTATCAAAGCTTTGGAGCGCATTCGCAAGGCCTTCGGTCGGCGGTGGCTTGCATGGGGCTTGTTCCGTTACATCTACAACCGACTCTGTCGCTTCCTCGCCCTGCGTGAGGCCAACCGCCATCACCTGATGCACTTCACGGCCGCCGCGCGCCAAGGCGAGTTGCAACTAGGGGACACGTTCGTCGCGCTGGACTTGTTACAGTCGAAGGAAGATATTTTCTTCCTGACGCCGGACGAAATTCGAGCCGCCGTAATCGATCCGACCAAGGATTGGAGAGCCTTGGTGGCCGCCCGCCAAACGGAACGGGCGCAGCATAGGCGGCTCGACGCGCCGGACACGGTGATCGAAGGGGCGGACGAAATGCCTCGGGAAGCCGTTGCCCATGGCGAAACGCTCACCGGCATTCCTATCAGCTCCGGCTATGCGGCAGGGCCGGCCCGCATCGTCTGCTCGCCGGAAGACCTGAAGAGAGTTCGGCGGGGGGATATTCTGGTGGTCCCGGTGATCGATCCGGGGATGGCGCCGGTGCTGGGGCTGGCGGCAGGTCTGGTGGTGGAGATGGGCGGGACGCTCTCACACGGCGCGATCATCGCCCGCGAATACGGGCTCCCCGCAGTGGCCAACGTGCAGGGGGCCTGTCGATGCTTGCAGGATGGAGACTGGGTGGCGGTGGACGCGTCGCGCGGAGAGGTCAACATCCTGGGACGATCGAAAGACCAGACCGGATAAGTGGCCCGGCGTTACTGCACCCGGACGTGCGCCCGACGGTTCTTTTGCCAGCAGGCTTTGCTGTGGTCGGTACAGACCGGCCGTTCTTTGCCGAAGCTGGTGGTCTGGATCTGGGCCGCCAAGACGCCCTGACTTTCCAGATATTGCTTCGCCGCCTTGGCCCGTCTCTCGCCGAGCGCCAGATTGTAGGCGCTGGTGCCTCGTTCATCGCAATGGCCCTCGATGGCCACCGCCTGTTCGGCGTTCTTCTTGAGCCGTTCCGAAATCTCGCTCAGTGCGACTTTATCCGCGTCGCTCAGCTTGAGCGCGTCGCGGTCATAGTCAAAGTAGAGGTCCAACGGCTCCGGCAGCTGCACGACAGGTGGAGACGGGGGAGGGGGCGGAGGCGGCGGCGGGGGTGCCTCAGGTTCAGCCACACGCGTTTCCTCAACCGGCGCCGGCGGCGCCTGGGCTTCCATCTGCTTCTCCTGCACCTTGGGCGCTTCGACGGGTGGTGCGGCGACGGACACATCGGCTTGGTTTTCGCTTGTGGCGCAGCCGGCGATCAGAAACGAGAGCAGGCAGACGGGCAGGCTCAGACGCATGAAACCGACCAGGGGGATTCTCGCTTTCGGCATCGTACACCTCAACATCAAGCCGGCCGTGGAGGACAAGCGTTGCTGCGAGCCGCGATATGGGAACCATATCTACCACAGGCATCCGTTGCCTGCTAGTGGAAAGTCCCCCTGCCCGTCGGGCCGGTTGACGGGAGTCGGTTCCTTGACGCGCCTGGGCGATTCCCGTACCCTTGCCTCCAGCTTCGGTGAGTGCCCGGGGAGCAGGGGATGACGGACTTTTCGATGATCGCGACAGCCGCAGCAGGACTCGTGACCGGCCTGATTCTGGGCGGGCTGCTGGCCTGGCTCTGGAGCAGCGCGCGCCTCCGGGCCGAATCTCACGCGACACTGATCGAAGCAGCCGAGCGGACACAACGGGCCGAAGCCTCCGCCGAGGAACTCCGAAAGCAGACGGAAGAGGAGCGGGCGGAACTGACCCGGCTGCGTGACCAGCTTGCCAGCGCCCAGCAGGCGCGCACGGCGGCGGACACCCGCAGCGAAGAGGCGCTCAAGAGCTTGCAGGAGCAGAAGGCGCTGCTCTCCCAGGCCCGCGGCGAAATGGCCGAAGCCTTCAAGGCCCTGTCGGGCGAGGCCCTGAAGACCAACAACGAAGCCTTCCTCTCCCTCGCCCGGACGTCGTTCGAACGGCTCCATGCCGAAGCGAAGGGCGACCTGTCGCAGCGCCAGCAAGCCATCGATGAGATGGTGAAACCGCTGCAAGAAGCCCTGTTGCGTTACGAGTCCCAGATTCATCTCCTGGAACAATCACGTCAGTCGGCCTACGGCGGACTGGACCAGCACCTCAAAAGCCTGGCGGACTCCCATCAGAAGCTCCAGCAGGAAACCGGCAACCTGGTCAAGGCCCTGCGCGCCCCGACGGTCAGGGGCCGCTGGGGCGAGATCACACTCAAGCGCGTGGCTGAGCTCGCCGGGATGGTCGAACATTGCGACTTCACCGAGCAAGTGAGCGTCGAGGGAGACGACGGGCGTCTCCGCCCGGACATGGTGGTGCACCTTCCGGGCGATCGCCAGATCATCGTGGACGCCAAGGCGGTCTTGTCCGCGTATTTGGAAGCCCACGCCGCGCAAGACGAGACGCAACGGCTGGCTTTTCTGCGGCAGCACGCGGCGCAAGTGCGGTCGCGCATGGAAGACTTGAGCGCCAAAGCGTACTGGTCGCAATTTCCCCAGACCCCGAAATATGTCGTCCTCTTCCTGCCGGGCGAACAGTACCTGGGGGCGGCGCTCGAACAGGATCCCAAGCTGATCGAGGACGGGCTGTCCCGCAGCGTCCTGATCGCCACCCCCACCACGCTGATCGCGCTGCTGCACGCCGGCGCCTACGGCTGGCGGCAGGAACAACTGAGCGAGCACGCGCAGCAGGCGGGCCGATTGGGCAAAGACTTGTACGACCGGATGGCGGTCCTGACCGAACATTTGGACGATATCGGGCAATCGCTCGCCAAGAGCGTGCAGGCGTACAACAAGGCTGTGGGCTCGATCGAGACCCGCGTCCTGCCGGCGGCCCGCAAGTTCAAGGAGCTGGGAATCGCCTCCGACAAAGACCTGCCCCGGCTCGAGCCGATCGATTCAGTCCCGAGATCCGCACCACCTTCAGAATGACAGGCACCTTATGAATGGAAAGGATCGCGCATGACCGAGGCGCAACGAATGGTCGAGGAGTTTCATCGCCGGTTCGAGATCATGATCGGAGCAGCCCCGGCCTTGCCCGACGAGGGCACGCGCTCGCTCCGACTCCGGTTGATCCAGGAAGAGTTCGACGAGCTGCGCGAAGCGCTGAGCCGGCCGGATGTCCCCGCCGTGGCCAAGGAGCTGGCGGACCTGCTGTACGTGGTATACGGCACGGCGGTGTCCTGCGGCATCGACATGGAGCCGGTCTTCCGGGAAGTCCATCGGTCGAACATGAGCAAAGTCGGGGGCCACAAGCGGGCGGACGGCAAGTGGGTCAAGCCTCCCGGCTATTCGCCCGCCGACTTGCAGCCCATCCTGGCCGCGCAAGAGCCGGCCGTCCGACCCATGCAGCAGGCTAGACGGACAGAGGCCTGATGGAGCCGCGGTGCCCCAACTGCAAGCAACGCTATACGCAGCGAATCCATCGGCAGGGGTGGTTCGAGCATGTCTTGAGCGTTATCTGCGTCTATCCCTTCCGCTGCCAGCTCTGCACCTGCCGCTTTCGTGCTCTGGCCTGGGGACACCGTTACACAAAAGAACACGTTGACCAGCGCCAGCTCGAGCGGTTCCCGGTCAACTGCCCGGCTCGGTTTTCCGTCAGTCAGACTCGGGGACCGGACCTGGAAGGAGACGCCACCGTGACGGATCTGTCGATGGGAGGCTGTGGGCTTGAAACCCGGTCCATGCTTGAGCCCGGCATGCTGCTGCGGTTGCAGATTCAGACCTGGGAGGATCAGCAGGCGGTCCACGTGACGCCCGCCGTGGTCCGAGCCGTCCGTCCACGGGTCATCGGAGTAGAGTTTCTGGAATTCCAGCCGCCAGAGAAGCAGCGCCTCGGCCAGTTCGTGCAAAGTCTCTTCCTCATCAACCGAGGCCGACGCTAACGAGCAGCCCCGTCCATCCGATGAAGCACGGGGGCTCTGGATTGACCCCGATCCGAGTACAGGGGCACGTACACCTCGATTACCCGCTGCGTATCGCCTGGTTCCTCATTTTCTTGGCCCTCCAACGCCAGTTCGTTCGTCCAAAGACCTGCCGGCTCAAGGACCTCGGGATCGCGACCGATACACAAAGAGGCAACCCCGACCCGTCCGACAGGGCTACGTGCCGGCCGGACAAATCCAATCGGTCTCCGGCACCGTATTTGGAGAAGGAGCGCCGTTACTCAACCCTGGCGTACGGGAGGCCTCGAGAAGGGTAGTGGGAATGACTATGGGCTTACACTGTCCAGAGTGCGACGCAACGGCCGTGCGGCGCACGCCGCGCAGGGGGTTGCTCGAGAATCTGTTGAGCACCGCCTATATCTACCCCTACCGGTGCGAGGTCTGCAGTTCCCGCTTCCGCAGCCTGGAATGGGGACGTCGCTATCGGAAGGAGACTCCGTCCGGCGACCGCCGGCAGCATGAACGATTTGAGATCCGCTGCCCGGCCTGGTTCTCGACGGACGAGGGGGGGCCGCCCAGTCAACAGGGCGAAGCCGTCCTCACGGACCTGTCGTTGGGCGGATGCGGACTGGAAACCGACGTGCCGCTGGAGGCGGGGACGGTCCTGCGGCTACAGATGCAGACCTGGGAAGATCAATTGCCGATCCGGGTGGATCGCGCCGTGGTGCGTTCGATCCGTCCGCGCATCGTGGGGTTGGAATTTCTGCAGTTTCAGCCGAGAGAAAAACACCGCCTTGGGCTGTTCGTGAAAGGCCTCCTCGCCGTGGGCCGCTGCTGAGCTCCGCACTCACCCCGCCTATCGGCGGTTACAATGTCACCAACAGATTGTCGATCAACCGGACGCGGCCGAGGCGGATGGCGCCGAGGAGCACGGCCGTCTTGGTGATGCGCGGGAGCGGTTCCAGGGTCCGCGGGTCGCAGCAGGCCAGATAGTCCACCCGGACGCCCGGTTCCTGCTCCACGACGTGCTGCATCGCGCGCGCGACCTGCGCGCCGAACCTGATGCCCCGCAGGATGGCCGTCCGCCCTGCCTGGAGCGCGTCGTGGAGCACCGGCGCGACTTGTCGCTGCGCCCGGGTGAGGTACTGGTTCCGCGAGCTCATCGCCAGCCCGTCGGCTTCGCGCACCGTCGGGCAGACGAGGATCTTCACCCCGAGGTTCAGGTCTTCCGCCAACCGCTGCACGATCACCGATTGCTGAAAATCCTTCTGTCCGAAAAAAGCCCGGTCCGGCCGGACGATCGAGAAGAGCTTCGTGACGATCGTCGCCACGCCGTCAAAATGGCCGGGCCGGACGACCCCCTCCCATCGTCGCCCCGCAGCACCGGCGACCACCTCGGTTTCAAAACCGGTCGGATACATGGCGGCGGCGGAAGGCGCGAACAGCACGTCTACCCCTTCGCGGCGACAGAGCGCCGCATCGTCCTTGAACATCCGCGGATATCTGGCGTAATCCTCGCCGGGGCCGAACTGGCTCGGGTTTACGAAGAGACTGACGACGAGAGCTTCGCAGGACAAGCGCGCCTTGCGAATCAGCGACCGGTGCCCCTCATGCAACGCCCCCATGGTGGGGACCATCCCGACGCCGACCCCTTCACGCCGGAGGCCGAGACTCCACATGGTCATGGCCGGGACCGATCGGATGATGCGCATCAGGCGGAATCCTTCGCCGCGGCTGCGGAGCTGCAGGAAGGACGGCTCCCATAGCGCAAACTGGGTTGCGGGTCGAGTCTGCGCACGACCGAGCGATCGTCGAGCGAAGCCAGTAACTCCGCCACGGTCTCGTTCAGCACGGGGTGCCGCAAGTCCGGCGTCAATTCCACCAGTGGCTCCAGAACAAACCGCCGGAGGTGCAACCGGGGATGAGGCACGATCAAGCCAGGCTCGTTGATGACGCGGGCGCCATAGAGCAGGATGTCCAGGTCCAATGTGCGGGGTCCGCTTCGATCGTCCTGGTCCCGCCCCAATGACTTCTCCACTTCACGGCAGACCTCCAGCAAGCTCCGCGGCGCGAGGTCTGTTTCGAGGCGGACGATGCCGTTCAGAAACCACTGGGGACCCGGGTTATTCTCCGGCAGGGGCTCCGTTTCGTAGAGCGACGAGACTCCCGTCACAAGGGAGTGCGGCAGGAGGTTCAGAAGCGTGACCGCGCGATCACAAAAATCCAGCCTGTTCCCCAGGTTCGATCCGAAACCGATGTAGACGATCTCGCGTGACATCGTTTGTCAGAGCCTATGACTGATGGCTAAGGCTGATAGCTAAAATCCGGCTTTCTTAATCCGTTCCACCGCCTCCGCCAGCCGTTCCTTCGTCGTGCAGACGGTCATACGGATGTAACCCTCGCCCGGCGCGCCGAACCCGTTGCCCGGTGTCGTCACGATCCCGGCCTTTTCCAGCAAGTGCGCGGTGAACGAGGCGGAGGTATAGCCCTTGGGCACCGTCACCCAGACGTAGAAGGCGGCTGGAGGCGGGTCCACGTCCAAGCCGAGCTTCTTGAGCCCCGGCACCAGCACGTCCCGGCGCTCCTGATACACCTTGCGCAGCCCGTCGGTCACGTTGTCATCCAACTGCAGCGCCGCGATGCCCGCTTCCTGCACGGCCTGGAACACGCCCGAATCCAGGTTGCTCTTCACCTTCCCCAGCCCGGTCAGGACCTGTTTGTGGCCCACCGCGAAGCCGAGGCGCCAACCGGTCATGTTGTAGGTCTTGGAGAGGGAGTGGAACTCGATGCCGACGTCCTTGGCTCCGTCAACCTCCAGGAAGCTGGCCGGCCGCTTGCCGTCGTAGAAAATCTCCGAATAGGCCGCATCGTGACAGACGATCACCTGATGTTCCTGCGCGAAGGCCACCACCTTTTTGAAATAGTCCTTGCTCATGACTACGGAGGTCGGATTGTTCGGAGAGTTCAGGAACATGAGCTTGGCTTTTTTGGCCACGTCCTTGGGAACTGCGTTCAGATCGGGGAGAAACCCGTTTTTCTTTTCCAGGGGCATGAGGTGCGAGATCCCGCCGGCAAAGCCGGTCCCCACCGGATAGACCGGGTAGCCGGGGCTCGGCACTAGGACAATGTCGCCCGGATCCACGAAAGCCAGGGGAATATGGCCGATGCCTTCCTTGGACCCGATCAACGTGAGGACCTCGGAGGCCGGGTCCAGCGCGACATTGAACCGCCGCTTGTACCAGTCCGCCACTTCCTTGCGGAACGCGAGCATTCCCTCATAGGACGGATATTGATGGTTCTTGGGATCGGCGGCGGCGCGGCTGAGCGCATCAATAATCGGCTTCGGTGTCGGCAGGTCCGGGTCGCCGATGCCCAGGTTGATGATATCCACGCCCCGCGCGATCGCCTTCTGCTTCATTTCGTCGATGGCGGCAAACAAGTAGGGCGGCAGGGTCTTGATCCGGCCCGCGAACTCAATCGGAAATCCGGCCATTCTTGCTCCTTTTGTTAGCTTGCTATCTGCCATCAGCCATCAGCTCTTGGCTGCTGGAGCGTCTAGGTTACTTCAGGAGGAGGGCCGCAATCAATGGACGGGCGCTGTGAGGTGGGCGATAAGCCGCTCGGCGATCGAATGCAAGCGGGGCAGATGCGGCTCGGCGCGGCTGAGCAGGGAGGAAGGGTCCTGGCCGGCCTTGGTCACGTCCTCCGGACATTCCTGGCACAGGGCTTCGATGCCGTCCCGCTGCATTTCCAGGTGGAACAGGACTCCGTAGGCTTGCAGCCCGAACCGGAAGGCCTGCAAGGGGAACAAGTAGGAGGAGGCCAGGGGCACCGCCCCGTCGGGCAGGTCGAAGGCCTCGCCATGCCATTGGAACACCTCGAACGGATCGGGCAACGTCCCGAAGACCGGATCCTCACGGCCCTGGTCGGTCACGTGTATCGGCGTCATGCCGATCTCTACCCCGGGCCCCGGTGCGACTTGTGCGCCAAGCGCCTTGGCCAGCAACTGCGCCCCCAGACAGACCCCAAGCACCGGCGTTCCGCTCTCCACCGCTTCCCGGATGAAGGCCGTCTCCGTCTCAATCCACGGTTCCGGATCGTTGACCGACATGGGGCCGCCCATCACGAGCAGCACATCCCCCGCATCGGGCGGCAAGCCGACCTTGGGGACCAGGTGGTTGGAAATGATGAAGTCCTTGCCGACCAGGAGATCGGCAAAGGCCCCGGGCCCTTCGAAGGCGACATGTTGAAGGCAGATCGCGCGCTTCATGGTTCCCTCAAAAATGAATGAGGGATTACAAGAACACAGGGGATGATGGGCCGTCAATAGCACACGACGTTGTATGAGGTGGACATCTTGACCTATTCCACCAGGCAACTAATTGACAGTTCGGTGTAACGGAGCTACCTTCGGTCCAAGTTTTCTAGAAACGCCCCCCTTATCAACTCATCTATCTCAGGTTCATGTGTATTAGAAATGAGTGACAAAATCGCCGACTACAAGGCCTTGCTTGATTTATACATGCGAGCCGTCCAGACGATGGCTGGGAAGCAGCCCTCCGTCGAAGAAACCTGGATGGTCGAAGCAGAGCACCTCGCCCAGAAGCTGTTCATGCATCTTGCATCCCTCCTCTATCTTCGTTCTGGAACCCGAATAGATGAATTTACTGGTCAAAGAATCCATTTCTTCGACTTCGCTTCATCCGCCGTACTCGCACGGACTGCTTACGAGACCTATTTAACGTTCTATTTCATCTTCGCTGTTCCCAAAGCTGCGCAGGAACGCTGCTTTCGATGTCAAGTATGGAAGCTTGGTGGACTTTTGGATAGGCAACGCTTTCCTCCGATTTCTCAAGAAGGAAAGCAACGTCTCGAACAAGAAACGATCCAAATCCAAGAACTTCGCAGCCGAATCGAACAGAGTCCAGCCTTCATTGGACTGCCAGTGAAGCGGCAGAAAGATGTACTTAAAGGTAGATGGAAGCTCGGGAAAACCTGGAAAGAGATCGCCATGGTCACAGGTTCAAGTAAACGCTATTTTGTCGGGCTCTACGCCTATCTGTCATCGTATACACACTCAGGTTATCTTAGCGCACTTCAAGTTGGGCAGGCCGAAGGCAAAGATGTACAGTACAAACTAGGCGAGTTACATGTTGGGGTCGGCCTCTCTCTCATGAGTCATTTTCTCGACGCCTACAGCTCGCTGTTCCCACCGGTTAAGCACCTCATTGATGCTGATTCTGCGAGTAAGAAGTTACTCGAGAAGTGGCTCATTACCGGGCAAGATATGGATCGCTTATACGACTCTCCTAGTACAATTCGTTGACAGAGTCTGGGCTAGAGGACTACCCTGGTTCTCAAATAATATATCCTGGGCTGGCAAGCATCCCTTATATAAGAATACCCATTTCAAGTTCGTCACTTTTTTATGCCTCTTGATCCATTACGCCTTTATCGCCTTGTGCTGGATGTGGCTCTTCGCGAGAACATTGCTCTTCTCAACGTAGGCGAAGGTATTTTTTTCTTGCCAGAGCGCGCATTTGTCTACAATGTAGGTAAAGCGATTGCTGTAAATGCAACGTCTCTATTTGGCTCAGACAGGGTCAGGTGGCTGCCTGAAACGAAAGTTGGATCGGGAGGTCCATCGGATTTGGTTTATGAGGTCGAAGGACAAAAGGGCTTGGTCATTGAATTTAAACGGAGGGGAAATATTGACAGGAATCTACAAGACCTCACTAAATTAGCTGATCTCGACGGTAATAAATATCACCGCTTTTTCTGTGTTCTCGTTGATGCTTGGCCAGAAAAATTGCACGAAGATCCGCGTATTACCAATATCGAATCTTGCCTTTCACCGCCTAAAAAAGTTGCTCGCGTCAAAAGTCAATTCGACTTTTTTTCAACGCTAGATCGTGATTTTGTCAACCAAGTGTGCTGTGTTGTGTGCTTATGGGAGATCACATAGCACGCTTGCGGCATGTCTTTTAATCACTGCTTCTGTCGAAATGCTCCGCAAGCTGCACGCTGGTTAACCTAGGATTTAGGCACACCCGCGGAGACACCGTGAAGTGCAAGCATCGCTTCAAGATCTACGGTCGAGTTCGGCCTCAGGCGCTACTTCCAATTCAATCCCGTTTCTATCTATGGGAATTTGAGGCCCATGATGGACTGCTAACGCACCTTACGGCGACTGTCAACATTCCCAACCGAGACGACTGGCCAATGACAACCATGAGCCCCAAGCCAGGTGTTGCAGCACTTGTTAACCTGAAAGCACCTCACTTACCGTTCATTCAGTTCGAGCTCTATACGATTCAGGGGCTCTTGTCTCTATTCGGTGTGCGCTCGATCGATGTCCAGAAACCCGAACTTGAATGGATAGCCGAGAACGAAGAAGAGCGAGCAGCTCTCCATATTCATTCCTTCAAAAGTGGATATACTGAACCCGATCCACGTTCCATGCCCCTATTACCATTCGATCTACTTGCACGCTCCGTCCTCGCAGCCGAAAAAGCTCATGAAATTGAGATCCCCCTCAACTTCTTCCGCCGTTCTCTGGTCGACATTTTCGAGAAGCAGTATATCGAGGCTATTTATGACCTTTACTTTGTGCTCGAGACGGCATTCGGAAATGGCCAAACAAAGAAGGGTGCAATTCTCAATGAATTCAAAACTTCTCCTGGCTTGCGCGAAGCAGTGGATAGGGCACTCCGAGACCCTGGTCCCGCCGTCGTCCATGAGCAGCGGGTACGACACGATTACGAGTTGAAGTACCGCTGCAAATCCCCCGATGATTACCTACGGCACATTGTGGAACTCCGCGGATTTCTCCATCACCACACCCAGCGTCGCAAGGGCATCTGGCACCCTGAGCGCCAAGAGAAATATGAGACGGAAGCACTTGTGCTTCAAGCCGTCGCATTCAACGTAATCTTTCCACTTGCATTGAAATACCTTGATGATCAGGAGGTGGTTGCCCTCTATCACCAGAATATCGACCGATTCCAATCTGGCCCGAGTTAGATCCACATCTAACAAGACGCCAGCCCCACTCGAGTCCGAGCAGGGGTTTCGTCATACCTATCAGGCTGCTACGGAATCAACACGATCTTGCCGTATGCTCCCGCCTCCATCACCGCCTTGTGGGCCTGCGGAGCCTCGGCCAGCGGCAACTCCCGTCCCGTGACCGGCCGCAAGGTGTCGTTCTCCAGCCCGGCCACCAGAGCCGCATGGATGCTCGCGGTTTCCGAAGGCGTCGCATTGAAGAGGACCATGCCGAGGACGGTGGCATCACGCACCATGAGTTCCCGCGGGCTGACCTCGACCGAGCCCCGGCTCCCGATCACGACCACACGGCCGCCCGGCGCCATGATGGTCAGGTCCTTCCCCAGATTGACGTTGGCCAACATCTCCAGGACGACGTCCACCCCACGCCCATCCGAGAGTCCGATCACCTGGGCCAGGTAGTCCGGCTTCCGATGGTCCAACACATGGTGGGCGCCCTGCTCCTTAACGAGCGCCAGCCCCCGGTCGGACCCGGCGGTGCCGATCACGATCAGGCCCGCGGCCCGCGCAATCTGCACGGCGGCCACTCCGACCCCGCCGCTCGCGCCGTGGACGAGGACGACCTCTCCGCCTTTGGCCCGCGCTTTCTGAAACAACGAGCGGTAGGCCGTCGCATAGGGCACATTCATCCCGGCCCCTTGCGCGAAGGTCACCTTGTCCGGGAGCCGATGTACCTGCTCGACCTTGCAGAGGGTTTTATCCGCATAGGCGCCGGTGAGGGTGCCCGACGTATAGACACGATCGCCCGCCTTGAAGACCTTTACGCCCACGCCGACCGATTCCACCGTCCCCGCCGCGTCCAGGCCCGGCGTATAGGGCATCGGCAGCTTCCCGTAGGAGCCGGCCCGGATGTAGGTGTCTACGGGATTCACGCCGGCGGCCTTGACCCGTACGAGCACTTCGCCGGGACCCGGCGATGGATCCGGCACGGTTTCCAGCTTCATGACGTCCGGTTCGCCGAATTGATGGACTCTGATCGCCTTCATGCGTTCCTCCTCGGGCTTCGGTCGGGGGCGTTTCCGATGATTATTCCCTGGCCCAGTCGGCCGAAGCAATCACTTCCGTGAATTTCGTCAGCGGGATGCCGTACCTCCGCTCAAGTTCCTCGATGTCCCCCTGATAGCCTTGTTCGTTGAACCACCGGAACATCGCGGCCAAATCGTCCCCGAAGGCGGCCGGAGCCTGGTCGTCCGGGACTTGTTGGAACCGGATGGGGCGCCCCATGGTGCGCGACAGGTACGTCACCACCTCGATCATGGTCAGTTCGTCTCCCGCCAGTTCGATCGCCTGGCCGAGAAAGTCATCGGGCCGCATGAAGGCGGCCGCCCCGAACTCGCCGATGTCCTGGAGCGCAATCATCTGCAGCTTCCGGTCGGGTCTCATCGGGAGCGCCAGCGTGCCTTGCAGGATGAAGGGGCGGCAAAAGGTGCCGAAGTTTTCCATGAACCAGACGGGCCGGAGAATCGTGGCGGGGAGATCGATCCTTTGGATGTGCTGCTCCACCTGCCACTTGGTGTCGAAATGAGGAATGCCGGTGTTGCGCTCGGCCCCGCCGACCGAGGTATAGACATAGTGTCGCACCCCGGCCTGCTTGGCCAGATCGGCCAGCATCGTGCCTTGCGCAACCTCTTCGTCCATCCCGGCTTCGAAGGGCGTGGACATGGCGAACACGCCCTGCACCCCCTGCAGCGCCGCCCGGAGCGAAGCCGAATCGGTGAGATCGCCCTGCGCCACCTCGGCGCCTTCCTGCACCAGCCAGGCCGCTTTGGCCGGATTGCGGGTGAGGGCGCGGATCTTCTGGCCTCGGCGCAACAGGCTCCTGGCCACCGCCCCTCCCTGTTGTCCCGTGGCACCCGTGACCAAAATGATCTGCGTTTCGCTCATGGGCTTCCTCCTGTATGCATTCGCGACGGCCTGGTCATCAGCCGCGTATCGCCACCGTGGGGGCGGTCGTCGCCGCCGGCCTGGCTTCGACCGGATAGTTGCGCTCGCGCCACGCGTCGATGCCGCCTTCCAGGGGCCGGACCCGCGTGATGCCTTTCCGTTTCAACATGAGCGCCGTCCTGGCGCTGGTCACTTCGTTGGGGCAGGCGCAATAGAGCACGATGTCCCGATCGCGGGGAATCTCATGGTGGCGCTGCTCGAGTTCCTCCATCGGCATGTGCCGGGCGCCGGGGATCATGTGCGGATCGACCTCCAGGTCCATGGGGTGCCGCAAATCCACAATGGTCACCTCGTCGCCTGCCTCCAGCCGTTCCCGGAGTTCGTCCACCGTAATCCGCGCCATCCGCAGTTCCCGCAAGAACAGCTGCCGCTGAAACACCTTGTAGCCCAGGTACGCGACAAAGGCGCCGACGAGCACTTGCAGGAAGGCGGCCCCCGCCTGGGCCAGGAGCAGGGCGAGCCGCTCCAACTGGCTGCTGAACAGATACCCGAGGCCCACGCAGACACCCGCCCAGAGGAACGCGCCCAGGCCGTCGTAGAGGAGGAAGCGCCGCAGACTCATGTGGAACATGCCGGCCAGCGGCGGTGTGACCGTGCTCAAACCCGGCACGAACTTGGCCATGATGAGAGTGCGGACACCGTGCAGAAAGAACATCTGCTCCGTCCGGCGCACGCAGGAATCCGGCTCCAGCGAGATGCGGCAGAGGAAGCTCAGGACCCGACCGCCTCGGTGGCGGCCCAGGTAATACCAAAACAGATCGGGCCCGAGCGACGCGAGGATCGGGAGACCGACGGCGGCCCAGGCGCTCATGGTGCCGGCGCCGGCCAACGCGCCGGCCGCGATAAGCAGGGGAATAGCGGGGATCGGCAGCCCGATCTGCTCGGCAAAGACCACCCAGAAGAGGACGGACTCGCCATGGTGGAGCAGGAATTCACTGGCTTCATTCATGGAACATTCCCCAGAGCAAGAGGATCGGCCGCATCATCCCATAGGCGCGGGCCGAGGGCAAACCGACGAACAACCCCACGTCTTTCTTAAAGTCGGAGCGGTTTGATCGGCGACAACACGGCTCCCGGATTATTCCTCCACACCGATGCGTCGGCGTCCACATAAAGCTCCACCTCGTTGCCGTCCGGATCGTGGAGATAGAGACTCTGGCTGACCGTGTGGTCGCTCATGCCGCCGATCGTGATGCCGGCCGCTTCCAGCTCGCGCTTGGCCGCGCGTAATTCGTCCAAGCTGTCGCCGACCTTGATGCCGATATGATAGAGCCCCCGACGCCTTCCGGCCGGAGGACCCGGTGCGTCTCCGACCTGGATCAGGAGCAGCTCGTGGTGCGTGCGTCCCGACGTCAATGCCGCCGCCGCGCCGTTGAAGATCCGTCCCACTTCTTGGAATCCCAACACATCGCGATAGAACGACAGCGACCGTTCGAGATCCCTGACATAGAACACCACATGACCGAGATAATGGACCTTCATGTTCGACCTCCCGCTAATTCTCTGCCTGAATATCGGCGGCGACGGATATCGCGAATCCTGTAGAATGTGCGCATGACAGACTGGCTGCTACGATCCACATCGATTCGGGACGGGGTGGCAGTATCCCCGTTGCCGCCGACCGGCTTGGCGACGCTTCCAACCAGGAAACGGATGCTCCGCGCCTTTCTTACCGGTGATCCGGCTGCGGAAGGCCTGTTCTTTGCGGCGGTGACCACCACCGGCATCTTCTGTCGTCCGACCTGCACTGCGCGAAAACCCGATCCCCGCAACGTCGAGTTCTTCGCCACCGTAAGTGACGCGCTCCACAGCGGCTACCGACCGTGCAAACGATGCCGCCCCATGGACGTTGCGCGACGCCCTCCCGCCCTTGTCGAACGCTTGCGCGACGCCATTGAGCGGAACCCGACCGGACGGTTGACCGACAAGGACCTGGCCGCGATGGGCATCGAGCCATCGACGGCCCGTCGGCAATTTAAAACATACACTGGGGCAACGTTTCATGCCTACCATCGCGCCCGTCGAATGGGTCTTGCTTTGCACGACATACGCAACGGGCGCGGTCTCCTCGACATCCAGCTGGACCGGGGATTCGAGTCGGCCAGCGCATTCCGCGGCGCATTCACCAAAATGTTCGGCGTGCCCCCCAGCAAGGCCAAGGACAGGGACTGTCTCCTCGTTCGCCGGTTCGAGACTCCGCTCGGCACGATGCTGGCCCTCGCAAACGATCAGGGCCTGCACCTGCTCGATTTTGTCGAGCGGCGAGGCCTCGAGCGCAAACTGCTGACGCTCCGCGAGCGCCTGCACGCGGCGATTGTGCCGGGCAACCACGAGCATCTCGACGCCATAGCGATTCAGCTTCGTCGATATTTCGCGGGTGAGCAGCTCACCTTTGATGTGCCGCTCGTCCTCACCGGGTCGCCTTGGGAGCAACGTGTGTGGCGCCGCTTGCTCACCATCCCGCCCGGACGGACGAAATCGTACTCCCAGATGGCCAAAGAATTGAGGCGCCCCGAAGCCCGTCGCGCCGTCGGCCGCGCGAACGGCATGAACTACCTGGCGCTTGTCATCCCCTGCCACCGCGTCATCCGCGCCGACGGCTCGCTCTGCGGCTACGGCGGCGGCCTCTGGCGCAAGCACTGGCTGCTCGAGCATGAGCGTCGCAGCCTCGCGCCATCTTCCCGGTGATGCGGCGGAAGCCTTACGAGACGAACGTGATCCCGGCCTTCTGGACCTCCTGATAGGGGAGCAGCCACACCAACGATTCGTCGCTGAGATCGCCCACCTGAATCCGGTTGCCCCAGGGATCACGGAAGTCGCAGCGGAAATCCGGGTGCAGTTTCAGTTTATATTTCTTGGTGAGCTTGCGCCGCACTTCCCGGATCTGTTGTTCATCCCGCACCATCAGTCCGAAGTGCTTGACGCGATCCGGTTGGAGCTGCTCCACCTCGAAGATCGCCATGAACTGATGCTCGCCCAGCTTGCACCAGGCCGCGCCTTCGCCGCCCCGGAGCATCTTCAACCCGAAGACGTCCGCATAGAACTTCACGGCTTTTTGGGCGTCGGTGACTTCGATCACGATATGGTTGCACCCGTAGACGTGAACCGCCATCAGCGCACCTCCTTCACCGCTTCCGTCAAATTGCCAGATGTCCCATCTTGCCCGCCTGATAGTCCCGCACCGCCTGCACCAGTTCCTCTTTCGTGTTCATCACAAACGGGCCATACCGGGCGATCGGCTCGTGGATCGGCTCCCCCGCCATCACCAGTATCGTCGCATCCTGTTGCGCCTCCACGAGGATCGGCGCGCCGGAGCTTCCGATCACCGCCAACTGCGCCTCGGTCGCCGGCTCCGATCCGTTCACCGTCACCTGTCCATCGAGCAGGAATAGGGCCACATTCCACCCGGTCGCAAATCTGAGCGTCGTTCCATGCCGAGCCTTCACGCGCAGGTCATAGAGCTGTACCGGCGTGAACGTCGTGGCCGGCCCCTTCGTTCCGTTGAACTCGCCCGCGATCACTCGAACCGACCCCGCATCTCCGTTCAGTGAAACGACGGGAATCCGCTCCTTCACCAGCGTCTGGTATCGCGGGGCCGTCATCTTGAACGCGGCGGGCAAGTTGACCCAGAGTTGGATCGCCTGCAACGTGCCTCCTCGTTTCGCCCACTCCCGCTCGTGCAGTTCCTCGTGGACGACCCCGGAAGCCGCCGTCATCCACTGCACGTCGCCGGGACCGATGACGCCAGCATTCCCCGCCGAATCTCGATGCGCCACCATCCCTTGATAGACAATGGTCACCGTCTCGAATCCGCGGTGGGGATGTTCTCCCACGCCGCGCGGCTGACCGGTCGGGGGATAGTGCGTCGGACCCGCATAATCCAACATCAAGAAGGGGCTCACGTCTCGGTCGAGGTCGTGGCTCGGGAACAGATTGCGGACGTGGAAGCCGTCTCCGACGACATGGGTCGAGCCCGGCGAATAGATCCGGGGCCGACCGCCGATCGTTGGTTCTTTCGCTGCCGCCTGCCTGGTTGGTTGAGTCATGACCCACCTGCCTTCCTTTTCGCACCGCCTACGGCCGACGATCACGAGAACTTATGATAGTCCTAGCTAGAACTAAAGTCAAGGGCCTGGCCCGCCCGGGCCGAACCGGTACGTTTTCATTGCTTTGTGGCTCTTGGGGCCGCGATTCCGCTAGAATGCATCCATGAAGTACCGGATCAAGACCGGCGAGGAGCTGGCCTGGCTGCTGGACCATACCCACGCCTTTCAGGGCGGCCAGGTGACCGATTTGCACGTCCGCAAGCAGCGGCTCTATGACGAGTCCACGGGACTGCACATCACGGCGGGCACCACCATCACCGCCATCATCCGCTACGACCTGGCGGTCCGGGGCGATGCCGGACTCTATCCCCTCACCCGCGTGGCCAAGCTGACGATGGCCGGGGCCACGGACTTCTCGATTTTCGAGCAGGAAGGGGCGGACTGTTCCGAGATCGGAACCATCCATGCCGAAACGTCCGGGGGCCGGCTCCGGTTTTGGTTCGATCCGCACGGAGAGCTCTACGTCATTTGCGATGAGGCGATGCTGGAAGAAGTCTCCGTGCCGGGAGCCGGCCGTCCCAGCCGCACCGGGATGACCGAATGGACCTTTCAGGCCCCAACCGGCAACCTGCCGACCGTGAAATGGCTGTTGGACCAGTTGGACCGTGCCGGGGTCCCCTGCACCTGGCAGGCGGGAAAACGCTCGTCCGGGGCACACCAGACGTTGCGGTGGGAAGGCCGCCTGGTGCCGGCGCCGTACCGGCCCCGCGGAAGCCAGGGCCAGCCTCGGAGCGGCGGCGTGCTCGTTCAGGCTTACGGGCCTCTCGACGGCTGCGCCTTTGTGATCGCGCTCCGCGCCGCCTCTCCCCAGGACGGTGCGACCGGCCGGCTGTTCATCGCCCTGGCCGACCTCATCGCCCGCAGCTTTCCGGGCATGTGCCTCACCGGCGATCAGGTGATGGGCGGGGAGGAATGGCTGGGGCACGGGTTGGAGGGACAACCGGCTCCGCGGGGCGCGCCGGATCAGGCCGGAGAAGTCATTCGTCGGATGCAACCGGCAGAGTAACGCGCCGCGCTAGTGTTGCGTCCCGGAAATACATTCGTGGTGAGCCCTTCGAGAAACCAACCGTTCGGCCTGAGGCTCTCGAAGGAGACGGTTGGTTTCCTCAGGGCGGGCCTGTCGAACCATGAACGGATTGCGTGAGAGCTCGCGCCCTTCGACAAGCTCAGGGCAAACGGATTATCATTGGAACTTATGGGACGCAACACTAGTGGGAAGCGTGGCCGTTTCCGTTTCCAGATCCGTTGCCCTTCCCATGGCCGTTCCCGGATCCGTTCCCGTTCTTCCGATTCACGCACTCCACAAGATGCCAGAACCGCAGCGGGTTGACCTTCTCCTTCCGCGCCACCAGCAACGACGTGCCCTCCAGCACATGATTCAGCGAGAGGTCGGTCCGGAACCCGATGTGCTTGCAGAGCGGGGAGATCACTTTTTCCACCGCGGCGATCAGCTTGTTCCCGTTGCTGAAGTGGTTCAGCATGATGATCCGTCCCCCCGGCCGGCAGACCCGGATCATCTCGGTCACCACCTTGCGATAGTCGGGAACCGCCGTCACCACGTAGGCGGCCATGACGGTGTCGAAGCTGTCGTCCGGAAATTCCATCTGCCCCGCGTCCATGCGGGACAGCTCGACGTGCTCCAGCCCATACATCCGCACCCGTTCCCTCGCCTTCTCCAGCATGCCGGTGGAGAGATCAATGCCCACCAGGCGGCAATGTCTGGGGTAGAGCGGCAG
This sequence comes from Nitrospirota bacterium, assembly GCA_004296885.1. Taxonomy (NCBI): domain Bacteria; kingdom Pseudomonadati; phylum Nitrospirota; species Nitrospirota bacterium. The sequence goes on from SCVN01000003.1 coordinate 109,792, forward strand.
CGACAGGCCGGTGCCGACCCCGACTTCGAGGATTCGCTCCCCCTGTGCGACGGGCAGCCGGCGGACCGTGGATTCGCGCGACTCGTGGAAAATCCTGCCGAAAATCTGGTCGTAGACCCCTGCGTAGTTCGAGTAGACCCGTTCAACTTTTTCCAGATCCATGCATCCTCCGTCCCCGTTTAATCTTGTCCCAGGACTCGACTCCCGGACGAAGCTCGCCGGGACAGGCCCCGGGGCCTTGAGCTGAGACAGCGCGGGGGTGTAACCGAGGCGGGAAACCGAGTTCGTAACACTGAACGATAAGGCCCGCCTGAACAAGAAAACGGGGCTACTCTATCCAAGTTGAGGAGAAGAGTCAACCGCGCCACAGGCGCAGCCTGCGGCACATCGCTGCGGTCGGCCTACGGTCGGATAGGCGAAAATCTTGCCCCGCCCTTGCGCTCGCCCCCCACGCCTTCCGATCTCCTGATCGGTGTGATATCGTGCGCGACTTGGCGGCTAAATGGATGAGGTGAGTCCATGGTCCTGGCGGGATTCTTCGGCGCACTGCTGTTCCTGGCCCTGGTGATCGGGGACTGGTTCTACTTCTCCGGCAAATCGGCGGAGGCCGGCACCTACGGATGCCGGATTGCGGGAGCGCCGGACCAGGCTCCCTGGCCGTCCATGGCGGATATCGGCTCGCGCTTCGACGCCAATGGCCGGCTCAGGCTGCCGAACGGCTTCGCCCATTGCTTCCCGACCGAACGACGGATCGTCCTGCGCTCGCAGCAGGGCTTCCTCCCCAGCCGGTTCCGGACCGCCTGGCCCCTGAAGGCCTCGTTGGAATTCGCGCCCGAGGGACGGACCACCAGGGTCACCTGCATCAAGCGGATTCCCTGGTGCTCCGCGATCCTGACCTCCTTGTGGTTCCTTACCGTGGGAGCCGGCACGCTGACCTTCGTCGTTCTGTACCTGGCCGACGGAGGCCTGGCGTCGCTCCAAGGTATTTTGATGGGGCTCGGCATCCTGGGCATCGGCCTGTTGGTGCTGGCCTTCGGCCTCGTCACGATCGCCTTTGCCTATCGGCTGGAGAATCACCGGCTGACCCTGGTTTATCAGGACTTGCGGGCCGCCCTCGAGAAGCCGTCAGACCATCAGGACAAATAGGCGTCCAGGAAGACCTGGTGTTCGGCGGGGAGACCGGTCTTGCCGGAACGGGCAAGGCCGGCGATGATGCCTCGATGTTTCTGGCTCAAGCCGGATTCGACGAAGGCCGTCTTGTACTGAGCCCATTTCAAGGCCGGCTCCGAGGCCACGCGCGCCCGCTCCTCCGGAGCCATCGCCTTGAGCGAAGCGGTCAGGTGCGCGATGGCTTTTTCCACGCTGTGGTAGGGCGGCGCCAGCTTCAGTTGCGCATAGAACTGCTCCAGGTGCCCCCGGAACTCGTCGCGGATCGCTTGGGTCTGCCGGTCGTCGGCCATCGTCGTGTGCCTCGCTCGCTACCCAGCAAGATAGCGGATCGCCGGCGGCTGAGCAAGACGGCGAATATGGTATGATCCGCGCATGTCGACTCCTGTCCTCCCTTCACCGTCTCTGCGTGCGCAACTCAAGGCCACGGCCCTGGAAGCGGCCCGGGTGGCCGGTTCCATCCTGACCGACGCGGCCAGCAACGGATTCCAAGTCGAATATAAAGACACGGTCAATCTGGTCACGGACGCGGACCGGCGCTCGGAGCAGGCCGTGATCGAGGTGATCCGCAAGAGCTTCCCCGCGCACCGGATTCTGGCGGAGGAGGGAGGCGCGCAAGCGGGCAGCGACCTGGAATACCAGTGGGTGATCGATCCGCTGGACGGCACGACCAACTTCGCCCATGGCTATCCGGCCTACTGCATCTCCATCGGTGTAGAGTATCGGGGCGACTGCATCTTCGGCGTCGTATTGGACCCGACACGGCAAGAACTCTTCACGGCGGAGGCGGGGAGCGGGGCCTTCCTGAACGGGGTCCCTCTGCACGTCTCCCGCACCCCGAGGCTGGATGGGGCGTTGCTGGTCACCGGGTTCGCCTACGACATCCGCGTCAGCGCCCAGAACAACCTGGACAACTTTTCACGCTTTGCCCTCACGGCGCAAGGTGTTCGCCGCACCGGCACGGCGGCCCTGGACATGTGCTACGTGGCCGCCGGACGCTTCGACGGCTTCTGGGAACTCAAGCTGCATCCCTGGGACACGGCGGCCGGCCTGGTCATTCTGCGCGAGGCGGGCGGACGCGTCACCGATTTCAAAGGGACGCCCTACTCGATCTACGAACCGTCCATCGTGGCCAGCAACGGCCTGATCCACGAGGAAATGTTGAAGGTTCTCGGCCTCACGTGACCAGCTATCGGGTGGGAATCCTGCTGTTCCCCGACGTCGAGGTCCTGGATTTCTGCGGACCGTACGAAGTCTTCTCCGTCACACGCCTCCATGAAGAGCGCCGCCGTGAGGAACCGTCACCGTTCGAGGTGGTCTTGGTCGCCGAAGAGCCGGGACCTGTGACGGCGACCGGCGGCTTGCGGGTGCTGCCCGACCATCGGCTGGTGAGCTGTCCGCCGCTCGACATTCTGGTCGTGCCAGGGGGCTGGGGAACGAGGAAAGAGATCGCCAACGAACGACTCCTCGCCTGGATCGCCGAGCGGGGCGCACAAGTGGAAACGCTGGCCTCGGTTTGTACCGGCGCGCTGTTGCTGGGGCAAGCCGGGCTGCTCGACGGCCGCCGGGCTACCACGCATTGGCAGTCCCTGGAGTGGATGCGCCGGTCTTTTCCGGCGGTCACGGTGGAGGAGGCGCTACAGGTGGTTGAAGACGGGCACATACTCACGTCCGCCGGCATCTCCGCCGGAATCGATCTGGCCCTCAGGGTGGTGATGCGCTACTGCGGCGAGGAGGTTGCGCGGGCCACCGCCCGTCACATGGAGTATCCGTTCCCTGAACACAATCGTCGGCGCATCTAGGTGTGCGATGCGCCTGCGGATATTGTATGATGGCCCGCCGATTCACCGTTGAAAGAGGAATCACATGGCGACACAAACTCCCCCTTCAGGACGGCCGCCGGCCGGCAAACCGGGACAGCCGGGACTTACGGACCAACCGCCAGGACGCGACGCCGAGCTGCTCAAGGTCGTGGTGTCCCGCGCCGGACAACAGGTGAATGCCCAGTGGGCCATTCATCCTCAGATCAAGCACGATCTCAAGCCGGAGGAATGGAAAGAAATCTCGGACCTAATGGGCAAGGTGACCGGCATCGTCGGGAACCGTTTCTCGAAAGTCCTGGCCGAGGCGGAGCCGGATCAACCGGGAACGGCGTGAACAGCAGAAACAGGTTGAGGTTTAGGCTGAGGCTGAGTGAAGCAGGCTCAGACGAATCTTAACCTTGATCTCCCTCAACCTTAACCTTCTTAAAAGGTGACTCAATGGACACCTACTATCATCCCAAGGACCTGGGCAAGTTCGCCGACATGGGCAAGGGAAACAAGGACCTTTGGGACAAGTTCATGAGCTACTACTCCGCCGTGTTCGCGGAGGGAGCGCTGACCGAGCGGGAGAAGGCCTTGATCGCGCTCGGCGTCGCCCACGGGGTCCAGTGTCCCTACTGCATCGACGCCTACACGCAGGCCTGCCTGGAAAAAGGCTCGAACGTCGAGGAGATGACGGAAGCGGTCCACGTGGCCTGCGCGATCCGGGGCGGGGCCTCGCTCGTCCACGGGGTGCAGATGCGCAACGTGGCCGAGAAACTGTCGATGTAGCAGGGCGCCTTAAGGTCATTTTGGTGGGGATAGACTGACCAGCCTACTTAATAGTTAGAACTCAGAATCATGGCACTCACTCTCATTGCCTTCGATGATCCACCGAGTCGATTTGCAGCGACGAAGGTTGGAGCTACCGTGCCAGACGGTCGGTTCTTTCTAGACTTCACGCGAAAACTTGAAGTCATCAGATGGTTCGGCGTCAGAAATCGGCACATCGGTCCAGCGGTCGGTTTGCTCGTCCCTGTAGTCCACGAAGCAGAGAGGTCGGGGGGCTACGTGATCGGCGTCAGCATAGGTGATCCGTACTTTCGAGATCTCCGCAAACTGTGGAAGACACACTTTCCATCAAATCTTGCAGCGGTTCCTCAAGAAGCAGACGGCCTCAAAATCATTGCCGATTTCGCAACGCAGTTCCCAGATGACTGCCAACCACCAAAGGCGTAATGGCTCCTAAAGTCCTAACCCGCCACTCTAGAGGGACCTACGCCAGCAAGCCGGCTCCGAGGAGAAAGAAAGGGGTCATTGTTCGACATGAGCGCAACTGTTAGCCACATCGTGTTGCATCGGTTTTTATGTCCTTCCTGTTCGGCATCATAGCCCTTCTCGTTGTCGCTACTGTTGTGTGGCTCGTGGTGTCGCGCCGCCAGTCCCTGCCATGCCCGGTCTGGTTACGTTGGTGTGTTGAACTCGACAACCCCTTCGCGAAAAACAACCGAGCGGCGGTTATCCTCGACCATCTGGACCTTCAACCCGGCATGACCGTGCTGGATCTTGGTTGTGGACCCGGGCGGCTCACGGTGCCGGCTGCGCAACGAGTGGGGTCTGGCGGTCGCGTGGTGGCGATGGACCTTCAAGCGGGCATGCTGGCCCGAGCGAAGGAAAAGGCTCACGCCGCAAATCTGTCAAACATTGAATTTATCCAGGCTGGAGCCGGTGAAGAGAAGTTGGGTCGTGGCCGGTTCGACCGGGCGCTCCTCGTCACGGTCTTGGGGGAGATTCCGGATCGCACGAGGACGCTGAAAGAGATTTTTGACGCTCTGAAACCAAGCGGCATCCTATCCGTGACCGAAACTCTGTTTGATCCTCACTACCAGAGCCGTCAGACGGTCGCGAGGCTCGCCGGCGAAGTTGGATTCAGAGAGCGTGGCTGCTTCGGCAATCGCCTGGCCTATACCGTGCACCTGGAGAAACCAACCAACGACGCACACGCCGATTGATCGGCTCGCCTCGCTCGCGTTGACGCGTCGCTCTCCGCGCTGTTTCTTGGTACGTTCGATGCGCAGTGAATCTCAAGAGAGGGGGCTTTGTACGCGCAACTCAGGGATTCCGATGAGAGTTTTGTTTGCGATCAATGATGAGCAGGGCTTCGTGTTCTTGAGGAAGATTCCTCAAAGAAGCCCACCAAGGCGGGGGCTCGCTAGGATGAGGTGGCCTCCAATCTCTCGTGTCCTCGCTTCTCACCGGTGTAAACCTTGTCTTTACCAAGAGGCGAGAGGGATTGAAGTCCGCGCCTCGTAAGTCGGGGCAGTGCGGACGAATTTGTTCGATAATTGAGATGATTGCCTGCGGCGGATGACATTCGCCCAAGTAGGGTACTCCTCCGACGGCTCGGATAATCACCAGTGCCGCGATCGGGTTCGGAGTTGCACAGCCAATCCACGGGTCATCAGAGACGACCGCGAGAAACTGCGTGACAAGCCTGGTAGCAATGCCTCTCCGGCGATGGTCCGGCAGCACCGCAAGAGAATCGATCCATCCGACCGTCCCATTCTGTGCTCTGATCTCCCTGGCATAAAGATATCCCGTAAAATTGTTCTTGGTGTCCTGAGCAACGAACACATGACTTGTGCTCAGTAGGCGCTCTTTGGTCGTTCTTGGCCCGAGCCTATACGGTTCATTATTGCGAGGGTTTGTCCCGAAGCTGTGGCTGAACACGTAGGAGATACCTTCCACGACTCCTTCAACATTTGCAGCTTCTGGTCCAGGGAAATAATGGAAGCGGTAGGCGTCAGGTTGGCTCATGGGTGCCGACTTCTACTTTGAAGAAACCGCGAGCGAGAACGCGAAGGTTACGTGAGCTTAGGACTCAATAAGAAGGAGGGCTTCAAACTCATTGGGAAGGTGCTGTATCCAGGCCCACCAATGAGGCGGCGCTTGCGGTGTTCGTGGACTCCAATCGCGTTCATCAGATCGAGACAGAGGACTAAACCCCGTTTTTATCGTCAGCGTCCGTTCATCAATCGAACAACCGCGCAGATCAAAGCAATTCTGCTTGATTTCCTTGAGAAGTCTGCGCAAGTGATGGGGAGGATCGCTTTGCCCAACATACAATTTGCCTGGTACCACTCGACTGACTATCAACGCTGCAATTGGGTTTGGAGTCGCGCAGCCAAAGCGTGGCGCATTCTTAGTGGCTTGCCAGAAACGCTTCACCATCGCGGTGGCAATACCACGCCGCCGGTAAAGCGGAAGAACCGCCATGGACTCAATCCATGCGATTCTTCCCTGAGAAGACGTGATCTCCTTCCCAAAAAGATAGCCGACGCCGGATTGTTCGTCACCTGCCACAAAGAGATGGTCTGTTTCCTGCAATCTCTCTGATACGGATTTAGGACCGAGACGATACGGCCTTCCGTCTGGGCGATACCCGAAGCTCTCATTAAAAATGTGGGAGACTAATTTGACGAGCTGAGGATTAGTAGCCGCAATAGGAGCTGCGTACGCCTGTATGCCGGCTGCTGAGGCCTCAGCAGCGTCCGTCAGAACAGCGCCTAGCTCGGATTGAAGGAGAATATCTTCGGGCGTCCCAGTCGGCAGCGAATCTTGAGACTGAATAGCCCCGACACCTGCAAAATGGCTTTGAGAGAATAGGTCCATCTGTGTCCTTCAGGTGGACGCGTGCGGGAGGGATGCGCCAGCTTATAAGACACTGGAGGCGCCAAGTCAATCGAAAAGGCTTCGAGAGTCTTCTTGCAGAGTTAGCCTTGCTCAGCTCAGGCCATCTTGAAGGACTCGAACTCCCGGTCGGCCTTGGCCGCCATGTAGAAATCGCTCTCGGTCAGCCCGTTGATCTTGTGGGTCCAGAGCTCGACCTTGCATTTGCCCCAGGCCAACAACAAGTCCGGATGATGGCCCTCTTCCTCGGCCACCGCGCCCACCTTGTTCACGAAGGCCAGTGCTTCGGCAAAATCCTTGAACGTATAGAGGCGCTCGAGGTGCCCGGCCTGATTGAGCGACCAGCCCCGCCCCAGTTGCGTCAACAGTTCCTGCGTTCTTGCCGGCGGCAAGGGCGGCACGCCGCCTTTACACGGTACGCATTTATTGTCAGCTAATCCCATATTTCTCTCCTTTCACTTTTTACCTTTCACGTTTCACTCATTCTTTGATCCGGCACAAGGTCAACGGCTGCGCAAGCCCGCGCAGCGTCGAGGTCCATTCGGCGACGATGGACGCCTGGCTCTCCGCCAAGGCGGCGCCGGCCCGCGCATCGTCCAAATATTCCTTCACCAACACCAAGTCGCCGCCCAGGCTTTCGCGGAGCACGCGCGCGGCGACGTTCACCGTCCGTCCGAAGTAATCCAGCAACCCGTTGGCGTTGATGGCGATGGCCGGCCCGTGATGCAGGCCGAGCTTGACGACCAGGGGAGGGCGGTCCGGCAGGGAGGCATTGAAGGCCGCAAGTTCCCGTTGGATGGCCAGGCAACAGCGCAGCCCGTCCGCCGGTTGATGGAACACCGCCATCACGGCATCGCCGATCGTCTTGACCACCGCGCCCTGATGCCGGGCGATCCGTTCCTTCAAGAAATCGAAGTGTCGCCGGACGTGCCCATAGGCCGGGGCATCGCCCGACTCTTCGTAGAGACGCGTGGACTCTTTCAGATCGCTGAACAGGATCGTGACCGAATCCACACCGATCTCCAGGCCGGGGGCCAGCACTTCCGAACCGAAGAGGTCGCGGAATTCCTGCAGGGCGGCCACCTTGGCCGCGCTCACCGCCCGGTCGTCCCACCGGAGGCGCTCCAGCACGACCCCGATAGTCTGTTGCGTGTCGTTCTTCCAGGCCAGCGAGAACGGACCAGGATGAAACGACCGCTCGGCCTCCTCCCAGCCCTGCTCGCGATAGATCACCGGCCGAGAGTCGCCTCCGCCCGTGTGGCCCGGTACCAGCAGCAGGGAGTCGTTGCTCCGGAGCGTCCTGATCCGATAGGCCTCGTCGTCGAGCGTCGCGGTACACTCGCGCGTATCGCCGGGCCGCAGCAAGTGCTGGACGAGGATGTGGGGGGCGCTGTAAGGCCCGCCGAAACAGTAGACCATCTCCTCCGCCGGGCGGATCGTCGGATGGACCCGGAAGCGCAGCTCCACATACCGATCCAGGTTCGCATCGTAAGTGATCCCGCAGGTATCGCAATGGAACTGCTTGTCCACGCCGGACAGCGTCTCCGCTTCACCTTTCGGGACCCGGCAATTGGGGCACATGAGCTGCCACTGGAGGCTGAGCAGGCCCAGGCGCGTGGCATGCAGGAAGACGCGCAACGTTTCGTGGGGATCGGTCCGCCAGCGGGCGGCCAGGGCGTAGGGCTGCATGCGGATGACTTCATCTTCGCCTGCCTCGTCCAGGTGGCGCAGCAGACAACCGACGATCCCCCGATCCAACGACGTGACATGCCCCAGCCGGCGGGCACATTGCCGGAGTGCCGTCCCGTCGGCCTGGTTCGCGCGGCCGGCTGTCAGCGCCCCCGGAGCGGCGGGAGGGTCGGCTTGTGAGGCCCGGAGCCGGGCGATGGCCTTGGCGCAATAGGCCTTGGCCTTCTTCATGGTGTCGCGGCCGACCAGGGGGGCGGCCAGTTTGCCGAGCAGGGTACGCGGCGTGAGCTCCGCGAACATCCGCACCCGGCAGCCGGTCCCGGCCGGCTCGATTTCCACGCCCCCGCGGAAGCGGACCAGCGGGCCCTTCGTGTAGTCCCGCTGGACGGAATAATTCGCGCCCCTGATCCACTCGAAGGGGTACTCGACCCAGCTCAAGGGGAACAGCCCGTACAGGCGGGCCTGCACCGGCCGGCCGATGTCTTCATCTTCAAAGGAACTGACCTGCACGGAGGGAAGCCCCGCATCGCGGTTGAGCCGGTCCGTGTGGCCGAGGACTTCCCAGACCAGCGACGCAGGCGCGTCCACGGTCCATTCCTGCTCGACGCGCTGGGGCGGAAAGGGCATGAGCTACTCGTCGTCGGGGGCGCCGCCCGATCGAGCCAAGTCGTCCATCTTGATTTTCTCGGGATTGAACTTGGTGGCCGCCTTGGCCATTCGGTCCAGCGCGTCATCGAACGACAGGGGCTCCGCCTCTTTCGGCCGGAAACGCACCGGGTTGATTCGCGCCACCACGAAGCTTTTCAGATAGGGACTCGTCAAGCCCTTGGCCTTCAAGGCCTCGACTTGCTGAATCACGACGTCGTCCAAGGCCAGCAAGCCCGTGGCCCGCGCCTGCCGGACTGTAAGCGCCGCGTGCAGCGGCTTGTTCAAGAAAGTCTCCACGCGTTTCAGCACCGGCTGGTAGGCACCGCCGCTGAAGCGGGGGCGCTCTTCGTAACAGAGCCCCAGCGTGATGAAGGACGGCTCTTCGAACTCCAGCGCGTAGGTCTCTTCCGTCGCGTCATCCAGCCGGGCCAGCTCTTTGTACATGCGAATCACTTCCAGGGCCTTCTCGCGGAGGTTGTGGGCCTTCTCGGTGTTCAACGCCAGGATCTGGTAGGCCGCCGCAGCCTCCGGCACGACGATGGCGGTGATGCTCTTGGCCCCCAAGGTCTTCATGGCCGAGAGTCGGTGGTGGCCGTTGGGCGTCCAGTACCCCACGCCTCCCTCCGTCCCTGCCTTGGCCCGCACCGCGATGATCGGGTCCAGGAACCGGCCGAGCTTGCCGATCACCCCTTCCAGTTTACGCACGTGGGTATCGGACAGATTTCTCTGGTAGGGGGTCGGGGCCACTTTTTCGATCGGCAGGGCCGCCAGGACCACCCAGCGACCGCCGTAGGGTTCGCGATACACGGCCAGGACCCGGCCCCCGTCATCGTCGATCGTCCGGTGCAACGCCGCTACCTCGCCGGGCGGGGCTGCGGCCTGCAGCTCCGTCGCGGCGAGTCCGGTGGAGACCCCGGCCGGTTTCCGGCGGCGGCGGGGCGCCCCGGCGGTCGCCGCCTTCCTGGGTTTCCTGGACTTATTCTCCGCCATGACGTGGTATGGTAGGGGAGTCCGTCGACAAAAGAAAGCCCCGCGTCACCCCCAACGAAAGGCACCAGGCTGATGCTCCGAATCGGACATAGAGGCGCAGCCGGCTATGCGCCGGAAAATACGCTGTCCTCCATCAAGAAGGCCGTGACGCTCAAGGTGGATTTCGTCGAGCTGGATATCCAGGCGACGAAAGACCGTCAGTTGGTGATCTTCCACGATCGCCGCGTGGATCGCCTCACGATCGGCAAGGGCGCCGTGGCGGACTTGAGCCTGGCCGATCTGCGGCGGCTGACGCTCCCCGGCGGTCATGCGATCCCGACGCTCGAGGAAGGGCTGAAAGCGGCGGAGGGCAAGGTCGGAGTGATGCTGGAGTTGAAGGTCCCCGGTCTGGTGGAGCCGGTCTTGGAAGCCCTCAAGCGAAGCGGATTTTCAGGCTCCGTGATCGTCGCGTCGTTCTTTCACGACGAGTTGCTGCACCTGCGCCGGCTGCAGCCGGCGGCGCAGACGCTCGCGCTGCTCGTCGGGCAGCCGATCACGCCCGCCGGGTTTGCGCTCGAGGCCAAGGCCACCCACGTCGGCATCGCGTTTGACACGCTCGGCAAAGCCTACGTGGAAGGCCTCCACTCGGCGGGGCTCCAGGTCTTCGCCTTCACCGTCAACGACCCCGCCGACATCCAGCGGGTCGCGGCCCTCGGAGTGGACGGGATCATTTCGGATTTCCCGGACCGGATCCAGAAGTAGCCGGTCCTCCGTTCCTGGTCTGCGGCTGAGGCGACGAGGCGGCCGATGAGGCCGGCTTGGCTTCGCCCTTGGGCTCGTCCGGAGGCGGCGCTGGCGGCTTGATCCGGATGTGGGTGATGAGGCGCTCGACCTCGGTGATGCCGCGGACCTTGTCGTAGACCGCGTCATACTCCTCCTCGGTCTGCGCAATACCGAAGAGATAGACGGTCCCGTTGGTCGCCCGCCAACGGTAGTTGGGGTAGCGGAAGCCGGCGCCGGACATGACGGCGAACTTCACCTTGAGTTCGATGCCCGAGTCCCGCACCGACTCGCGCATGCCGAAATCTTCCGTGATGTGCATCTCGTTATAGACCTGGCTGACCCCCTCGACCTTTTTCACCAACGCTTCGGCTTTCTGATCGTCCCCCGCCGTCTTCACCGCCCCCGTCATCAGGACGTCCCCCTGGTACACATCCACGCTCACCGCCAGGAACAGGTCTTTTCCCTCGCCGGCCAGAGCCTGCAGGATGCTGGTCTTCACCTTGAGGTCATCCCCCATCTCATCCAATGTCCGTTCGTCCACGGCCATTTCCGTCGCGGTCATGGCGACGGACACGGGCGTGGTGTAGGGATTGGGCATCATGACATCGCAGCCGGTCAGGAGGGTGACGATCAGAAGCAAGGCCGGACGAAGTACGGCGGTCATGGAGGAAGCATAAGAGGAGGAGGAGAAAAAAGAAAGCCCCCGCGCCTTTGGAAGCCGGGGGCCTGGAGGGGTTGCTCCGGCGGCATCAATTGCGATGCATCGCAAAAGAGCCGCCGGTTCAACCGAAGGTTGGTATGGCGGCCGGCACACGCCGAGCTTGATATGAACGTCGCGTCCCTCGCGACACCTTTCCATGGGCCGGGAAAATCATGGCCCGTTGGTAGGGTTAGCGCGCCACTGCCCGCTGGCCAAGCGACAGGGTATTTTCTATCGCGCTAAAGAGGTTTGGTGGAGGTGGCGGGAATTGAACCCGCGTCCGAAGACCTTCAGCGCAACGGATCTACGTGTGTAGCCGATCGTTTAAGTTTCGCAACCGCCCACGCCCACCGGCAGGCTTAGAACGGCCGCTAGCCCAGTATTGTCTCGTCCTCAGCCGCTGAGCACCAGCTTTGGACCAGCCCGCTGCATCGCGCCCCTTCCACCCCCGCGGGCCTCAGGCGGAGGGACGTCGCGGTCAGTTAAGCCGCGAGTGCCAGTTCTTGGTTGGCAGTTGCTAGTTTCCCGGAGGTTTAACGAGACCCCGAGAGCTCGACACGCACCGCTGGCCTCTGAATCCCCGTCGAAGCCAATCACCCCCCTTTCATAGGCTGGCTTCACTATACCCGACGAATGCCCCGCCGACAACTAGAGAGCCTGCTTCAGCCTCCAGGCTGTGGGCAGCGGCGCCCGCCTGTGCTATCCTTGCAACTTGGTATGCCGACCGTCCCTCACGATATCGCCGCAGGCTTTTTCCTCCTCCCGTTGGCGGTGCTCACTGTCCTGGCGGTCCTTCTGATGAGATGCTCCCGCAATCTCCGGTGGGCGGTCACGATCATGGTCGCCTGGGCGGCCCTCACCGCCGCCCTGGCCGCTTCGGGAACCCTGGCCGACTTCGGGACCGGGCATCCACGCATTCCCATCCTGGTGCTGACCCAATTGGTGTTCGTGGTCTGGCTGGCCTGGTTCTCCCGTTGGAGCGGAGACTTGGCGCAGATGCCGCAGCTGTATCTGGTCGGCCTCCAATGCTTTCGGATTCCCGTCGAGCTGATGATGGCGGAACTGGCGGCGCAGAATCTGTTGGCGGTCGAGATGACCTTTTACGGGAGGAACTTCGACGTGCTCACGGGAGTCACGGCCGTCATCCTGGCGATCTGGGTGCACCGGGACGGCGAGGAGCCCATGAGGCATATTCTCATCGGATGGAACCTGATGGGTCTGTCCTTCTTAACCGCCGCGCTGGCTCACGGTCTGCTCTCGGTGCCTTATCCGTTCCAGCTCTTGCACCTGTCGGTCCCTACGTTCGTGATCGCCTCATTCCCCCTGGTCTGGCTCCCGACGGTGCTCGTCCCGATCGCCTATCTCCTGCATTTTGTCTCACTGAAACGCTGCCTCGCGGAGCGGCCCGGCGCCTCCGAGAGCGTCTCGGGCTAACAACCCCGTCTCGACTGGGGATCGGTAGGCGGGTGGAAACGATTATGAACGTTGGCAACCGGTGGCCCTGAACGTCCCAGATGGCCGGAGAATTCCTGCAGGATGTTCAAAATGGCCGTTCAGCGGGGCCGCATGGAATGAGGCCCCCGAGGCATACTGAAGAACTACGTTGAGGGGGTCGAAAGACCGAGAACAAAGCTGACGGCCGTTTTCAACATCCTGCTAGAGGGTGCCGCAAGGCTGTCGCGTCCAATAGTTCAGAATCTGCTTGCTGTCGAACCTGAGAATATAGTCCATACAGGGCGCGCCGCCCCTCATATCGCCCCGCAGGCCCGGGAACGAGTTGACCTCATACCGATAGGTCCAAACTTGGGTCTGGTCTGGAAGCGTTTTGGTCTGGTGGGGTTCCCCAAGCCGATCCTTAACCTCTTCCTGGGTCGCGTGGCCGTTGGCCCGCCCCAGATACTCCCACTGCGACGGCATGCAAGCGGCCAGCGAGAGCGTCAGGCTTGCGATCACCGCGAACGCCCACCCCTCTGCCGGCAACCGGCCCGATTCGACCGGCCTTCTGGTCTCAGTCCCCATCATTTTCTCCCTTGATCGCCACGGCGTTCGCTCTTCATTGCCCGCTCCACCTCGCGGCCCGCTTCGCGGCCCTTGATCGCCTCACGACGGTCGTGCTGCTTCTTGCCTTTGGCCAGGGCAAGTTCGAGCTTTGCCTGGCCGCGGGGGTTGAAGTACAAACGCAGCGGCACGAGCGTGAGGCCTTTCTGCTGGGTCTGGCCCAGCAGGCGGCTGATCTCCTTCCGGTGCAGCAACAGCTTGCGCGGCCGGAGGGGATCGTGGTTCATGATGTTCCCGTGGCTGTAGGGGCTGATGTGGCAGTTGTGGAGAATCACCTCGCCGCGCTGGTCCACGCTGGCATAGCTCTCCTTCAGGTTGACCAGGCCGGCGCGCAGAGACTTGACCTCCGTGCCCTTCAGCACGATCCCGGCTTCCAGTTTCTCTTCGATATGATAGTCGTAGAAGGCCTTCCGGTTCGAGGCCACGACTTTCTCGCCGCTGTCTTTTTCCTTCGCCATCGCCAGCCACTATAACATGGCCCTTCCCGCAGGGCACCTCCAAGGCCTCCCGCTTCCAGCCCATTTACGGTAATATACAGCCCTATCGGGCTCCGCCCCTACGGCTTTTCGCCACCCAAGAAGAGGACCGTGGAATACACCATTACGACGTGCCTGCGCGACAATGTCCTGGAGATTGCGATCTCGGGATCGGGCGGCCGGGAGAACGCCGACGCCATCGCCCAAGACGTGATCGCGGCGATCCGCACCGAGCAGGCGGGCAAGATACTCATCGATGTGCGCCCGTTTCAGGGCCGCATGGGCGTGGCGGATACCTTCTTCCATGTGAGGCGCTACCCGCTTGACCTGAGACACGTGAGGACCGCGGTCATCGATTTGAAAGAACACAGCGCCTTTACTTCGTTTTTCGAGACGACCGCCTCGACCCTCGGGTTTTCCATCCGCTACTTCAACGAGATTCCCGACGCCCTCGCCTGGCTCCAATCCGAATCGTCGGCGTAGACTCCGACCCGTCCAGCACGGCGGCCCGAACTTGGCATCAGCCTGGTTGCCGTAATTCGTCCTCCATACTTGCTGTCCAGGGTCGATGTGATTACAATGTAGCAACCGTTCTGGAGGTTCGCCATGAAAGCACAGATCGTTCGGATCGGCAATTCACGAGGCATCCGTCTGCCCAAGGTCCTGATTGAGGAAGCGCAACTCGAAAACGAAGTCGAACTCCAGGCCGAGCCCGGCCGCATCGTGATTTGCAGGACGACCCAGCCGCGCGCCGGCTGGGCCGCGGCCGCCCGGCGCATGCGTGAGAAGGATGAAGACCGTCTTCTCGACAAGCCTACGGCGACGCGATTCGACCAGAAAGAGTGGACGTGGAGGTAGCGCAGATGGCTCTGGCACGGGGCGACGTGTACTTGATGGATCTGGACCCGACGCGCGGAAGTGAGATCCGCAAGACCAGGCCCTGCCTGGTCGTTTCCCCGGATGAGTTGAACCACCATCTGCGAACCGTGATCGTGGCCCCGATGACGACCGGAGGGCAGGCCTATCCCTGGCGCGTCCGGTGCCGCTTTCGCGGTCGAGCCGGATTCGTGGCTATGGACCAGCTTCGCACCGTCGATACGGAACGACTGGTGAAACGGCTTGGACGGCTGGCCCCCGGCCCGTTCGCGTCCGTGCTCGCGGTGTTGCAAGAGATGTTCGCCCCGTAAGTTGAGCCATGGAGATGGGCTACGGCGGTTGGCCGCCACCTTGATCGGGACGTGTTCCCCCACGCCGTCTGAGCCAAGCTCATGATGGATGATCACAAGACCTGATCCCCATAACCTTCATTTTCTACTCTGAATCGTGATCACACCAAAACTGCCCGACATCTGCAGTTGTGACGTTGAGGATAAGGAGCAATTGGCGCTGTATCGTCGATGTCGCGAGCGCTGGCTTTCTTGGATACTTGGAGACGATGAGCACGCCATCGGTAAACAGATAACACAAATTATTTGGGATGACGCGATCTTCAGAACTCTGAACGAGGCTCGTCGTATAGCTGCCGAGTCCCCGGGAAGGCACTTCAATTCGGACTTGCTAAGCCTCCTTGATCGCGGGTTTGTCACAGCACAAGTAATGGCCTTACGTCGTCTGACTGACCCAGGATTTCATGACCCCAAAAAAGAAGTGGTTTCCCTTGTACGCCTCTTGAAGGATATCGACTCTAACCGAGACCTCCTGACGCGTGAGCATTACATCTGCTATGACGGCACTCCTTTCTGCCCTTCGGAGGGCGAGCTAGACATGCGTTCTGACCGGGAGCGTATGAACAAAAGGTTCGATCAACTGTCAGGAACCTCCAGGGAATGCAGGTCCCGGAAAGATTGCGTGAAGGAGAACATCATCAACAAAGTTATTCAATCACTGAAGGTCTGTGACGACTTTCGCGATTATGCAAACAAGTTCGTTGCACATGCTGCAGCGCCTTCACCTTCACGAGAACGAATTCGCGAGGAGAGCCGAATTACGCTGGATAAGTTTAACCAAGCTCACCGCGCGGTTATACGTGCAGCCTCGTTCGTCGGAGCGGACATACTCTTCGAGAGCACACTAGGCCGAGTTCCCGCCCCTCTATACAATCATCTTGAGCACCTTGATAAACCGCTGGTCCTGTCCTCAGATTCTAAGCGGCTGAAAGAGTTTTGGCATGCTCGCGTGAAAGAAGTTGATGGATGGTCAGAGGATCGCTTATCAGAGTATATAGATGAACCTGGGTCTAGTTTGAAAGAGATTGACCGGGGTGGCCTTGGTTCTCTTCCCCCTCTTTCTACTCTCTGAGCAGGGAGTTCCTGTTTTTAAGGCGGCTCGTTGATATATCCTTCGCTGGGTACGCTCGTCTCCGGGATTCTTATCTGCGCGGGAACGGGTCCAGCGGCGACGCGTTCCCGCCACCCCCTTCTCCCTTTAGGGCAACCGTAAAGAGGTAGCAGGGGCATGAGCGAAATTCGCCGGAGGAACGGGGCACCCATCGAGACTTTGCCAGGAAGGAAAGCGGAAACTGACTGAGTCCGCGAGGGAATTTCCGAAGGTTTCCACCTGGCAAAGTCCGAAAGGGCCGCTCCGGGAGGCGTTGAAGCGAAGGGCCCTGCTACCCCGCCTCTATTCCTTAACCGCTCTCTTCGCTCTTGACCGCTCCTTCCTTCCCGCCTACTATCCGTCCATGCGCAAGCCCTCGCCCTTTTCCTCCGTGTCCGCGGTCCTGGCCACGGTTGCCAAACGCCTCGGGTTGGAAACCAAGCTCCTGGAGTTCCAGCTCCGCCGGGACTGGCCGCGCATCGTGGGGCAGCCGATCGCCGCCCACACGCGGCCCGATCAAATCCGGTTCAAAAAACTCTACCTGCTCGTGGAAAATTCGGTCTGGATGCAGCAGTTGACGTTCTTGAAACCGACGCTGCTGGCGAAGATCAATGAAGCGGCCGGCACCGAACTGGTCACGGAGATCGTCTTGCGAATCGCGGACCTCGGCATGGCGTCCATCCGGCAGAAAGAGACCCAGGGCGACGAGGGCCCGCCACCGGAACCCACGGCGGAGGCCCTGGCGGCGGCAGCGGCCCATGCAGATTCGATCCGGGACCCGGAGCTGCGGACACACCTGACCAAGGTAATGGCTGTGGCAATTGCGCGCGAAGGTAAAACAGAGGCGGGGACGCAGACTCCCGCTACTAAGGAGCTTCCGGACCGGCAGACTCTTTCGTGATGGAC
Source organism: Nitrospirota bacterium (assembly GCA_004296885.1). NCBI lineage: Bacteria > Pseudomonadati > Nitrospirota > Nitrospirota bacterium. The sequence goes on from SCVN01000003.1 coordinate 126,996, forward strand.
CCCTTGAACAGGACCCGCGAATAGGCGGCCGTCGCGGCCGTGTCCGCTCCTTTCAGAATCGGCCCGATCCGCCCTTCCTCTTCGTTCTCCTCCAGCCGGTAGAAGCCGCGCACCGCATTTTCGAAGGCGTCGTGAAGCGCCTTGTCCTCGCCGGCCACATATTTATGCAGAATTTCCGGCTCGGCCCAGGAATCGTGGGTGAAGATGTAGATCGTGAGGCGGCGGTACCGGCCGGCCGGATCGTCCGGCGTGGTCGGCCGGACTTTCATCTTCCCGAAGTCGTGCGTCTCGCGCCCGACTTTCCGGAACCGCTCGATGAGGGTTTCGATCTCCGGATCGCTGGTCCAGCTTGGGACGTGGACCGCCACCGCCTGCTCCTCCTGCGAACCGATGCTGTAGGGAGGGATGGACCGGTCGGGGCGGCTCAGGAACATGCCGCCCCAGATCAGCGCGAACGAGGTACAGAAGACGCCAAGCGCCAGCTTGACGAGCACGTCGAGTTTTTTCTTCGGCTGTGGCTGTGGCATGTCGGAAGTACTGTGCCGCGCGGTATCTGGCAGGTCACTGCCCGATGGCTGGGAAGCTCTCAGCCTTCAGCCGTCAGCGCCTCTTGATTCGACGCGGAGAAGGGGCGATGGGGGACGCGGCGATCCCTGCTTCGCCCCGTCTCTCTGTCTCCGCGTCCCCGCGTCGCTTGCAGGAGAAAAGCTGCTACCCCCCGTCGTTGTCCGCCGCATCGCCGTTTCCGGCGTCGGCGGAGCCTTCGGCCAGCCGCGCCACGCCCACGACCCGGTCATCCGGCGCGTCCAGATCGAGGATGCGGACCCCCTGGGTGTTCCGCCCGATCTCGCGGATGTCGTCCACCTTGCAGCGGAGGATCTTTCCCTGCGAGGCGATGAGCATGATCTCGTCGTCGTCGCGCACCTGGAGAAAGCCGACGGCGAGCCCGTTCTTTTCCGTCGTCTTGATGCTGATGATGCCTTTGCCGGCCCGCCCTTGGATGCGATATTCGCTCACCGGCGTCCGCTTGCCGTACCCGCCTTCGGTGACGGTCAGGATGGCGGCGGTGGAGTCCGGGGTGATCGTCTCCATCCCGATCACTTCGTTGCCCTCTTCCAGCGTGATGCCGCGCACGCCGTGGGCGGTGCGGCCCATGGGCCGGGCTTCCTCTTCCTTGAAGCGGATGACGATGCCCTGCTTCGTGCCGAGCAGGATTTCCCGCTGGCCGTCGGTGATCTCCACGGCGATCAGTTTGTCCCCTTCGTCCAACGTGAGCGCGATGATCCCGCCGGCGCGCGGGTTGCCGTAGGCCGAGAGCTCCGTCTTCTTGATGACGCCCTGCTTCGTGGCCATGACCACGAAGCGGTCGTCGCGGAACTCCTTCACCGGCAGCGTGGCCGTGACTTTCTCCTCGCCGGCCAAAGCCAGCAGGTTCACCATGGCCTTGCCCTTGGCGGCGCGGCCGGCCTCCGGAATCTCGTGCACCTTGAGCCAGTAGACCTTGCCCGCGTCGGTGAAGAACAGCAGGTAGTCGTGCGTGGAGGCGGTGAAGAGGGTCGCCACGAAGTCCTCGTCGCGGATGCCCATGCCGATCTTGCCCTTCCCGCCGCGCCGCTGCGCCCGATACAGGGACACGGGGTTGCGCTTGATGTAGCCGGAATGGGAGATCGTGACGACCACCTCTTCCTGGGCGATCAGGTCCTCGATGTTGATCTCGGCTTCTTCCTTGACGATCTGGGTGCGCCGCTCGTCCTTGTAGGCCTCCTTGATCGCCAGCAGCTCGTCCTTGATGATCTTGCGGACCAGCGCTTCGCTGGCGAGCACGGACTTGAGGTACTCCATCCGCTTGAGCACCTCCTGATATTCCTCGATCAGCTTGTTGCGCTCGAGCTGGGTCAGGCGCTGCAGCTTCATGTCCAGGATCGCGTTCGCCTGAAGCTCCGTCAGCCGGAACTGCCGCATCAAGCCGGTCCGCGCCACCTCGGGAGACTGGGATTTCCGGATCAGCTGGATCACCGCGTCCAGGTGATCGATGGCGATCTTGAGCCCTTCCAGGATATGAGCCCGCTCCTCGGCCTTGCGCAGTTCGTAGGCTGTACGGCGGATGACCACCTCGCGCCGGTGCTCGATGAAGGCTTCCAGGATCTGCTTGAGGGTCAGCACCTCCGGCCGGTTGTGGACCAGGGCCAGCATGATCACGCCGAAGGTGGTCTGGAGCTGCGTGTGCTTGTAAAGATTGTTGAGGACAACCAGCGGGATGTCGCCCTTCTTGATCTCGATGACGACGCGTACCCCGTCCCGGTCGGACTCGTCGCGCAGGTCGGAGATGCCCTCGATCTTCTTGTCCTGGATCAGTTCCGCGATCTTCTCGATCAGCCGCGCCTTGTTTACCTGGTAGGGGATCTCGGTGACGATGAGCCGGTCCCGGTCGGTCCGCTCGTCCGTCTCGATGTTCACCTTGGCGCGCAGTGTGAGCAGGCCGCGGCCGGTCGTGTACGCGTCCTTGATGCCCTGGGTGCCGTAGATGAAGCCGGCGGTGGGGAAGTCCGGCCCGGGAATGGCCTTCATGAGTTGCGGGATCGTGATCTCGGGATTGTCCAGCAGCAGGACCAGGCCGGCCACCACTTCGCCGATGTTGTGGGTGGGAATGTTGGTCGCATAGCCCACCGCGATGCCGCCCGCCCCGTTGACGAGCAGGTTCGGCACCTTGGCGGGGAGCACCCGCGGCTCGGTGCGCGACTCGTCGTAGTTCGGGACGAAATCGACCGTTTCCTTGTCGATGTCGGCCAGCATCTCCTCGGCCAGCTTGGTCAGCCGCGCCTCGGTGTACCGCATGGCGGCCGGCGGATCGCCGTCCACCGACCCGTAGTTGCCCTGACCGTCCACCAGCGGATAGCGCATGTTGAAGTCCTGCGCCATCCGGACCAGCGTGTCGTAAATCGCCGAGTCGCCATGGGGATGGTAGTTGCCCATGATCTCGCCGACGATCTTGGCCGACTTGCGGTAGGCCCGGTTGTGGACCAGGCCCATCTCGTTCATGCCGTAGAGAATCCGCCGGTGCACCGGCTTCATGCCGTCCCGCACGTCCGGCAGGGCGCGGCCCACGATCACGCTCATCGCGTAATCCAGGTAGGACGAGCGCATCTCGTCTTCGATGGCGATCTGGGTCAAGCGTTCGTCAACGGGCATGTCTTCTCCCTATCAACAAATGATGAACGCGGAAGGCTGAATGATGAATGGAAGATGGCTTCCCCTGCTCATCATTCCACATTCATCGTTCAGCGTTCTGTTTCAGACGTCCAAATTTCGCACTTCCAGCGCGTGCTGCTGGATGAAGTCGCGGCGCGGCGCCACCTCGTCGCCCATGAGGATCGAGAAGATGTCGTCCACCCCGGCGATGTCTTCCAGTTTGACTTGCATGAGACTCCGGGTCTCCGGGTTCATGGTCGTTTCCCAGAGCTGGGTCGGGTTCATTTCGCCCAAGCCCTTGTACCGCTGCAGCCCCAATCCGTGCTTGCCGATCTCCAGAATCTCGCGGACCAGTTCGGCCGGGCCCGGCAGCTCTTTCTGGATGTCTTTCGCCTTGAGCTTGTACGGCGCCCGGCCCAGGCCGATCGCCGAAGGCGCCAGTTTTTGCAGTTCGCGGAAGTCGGCGGAGCCGACCAGTTCGTGGGTGATCTCCAGTTGATGGGCCATCCCGTTCGTCTGGATCTTGCAGACCACCTTGTTGGATTGGTGTTCTTCGTCCTCCACGATGTCGAACGCCATCGTGGCCTTGGGATAGGCGGTGGTCAGGGTCTTCTTGGCGTTGGCCACGAGCTTCTTGAGCGCGGTCGCGTTCTTGAGCAGGTCCCGGTCCAGGCCCGGCTCGTCCACGAAGGCCCGCAGAATGCCGCCCTCGCGCTGCTTCTTGCTGAAGCGGGTGATGAGCGATTCGAACGCGATGAGCTTTTTCAAGATCGGCAGCAGGCGCCGGCCGGTCACGAAGGCCTGACCGCTCTCCACGTAGACTTCCACGTCCTCCACCGCCAGGTCGGACAGGTACTCGTTGAGCGCGTTCTCGTCCTTGAGATACCGCTCGGTCTTGCCCTTCTTCACTTTGAAGAGCGGCGGCTGGGCGATGTAGATGTAGCCGCGTTCGATCAGCGCCTGCATCTGGCGGAAGAAGAAGGTCAGGAGCAGGGTGCGGATGTGGCTGCCGTCCACGTCCGCGTCGGTCATCAGGATGATCTTGTGGTACCGGGCGCGAGTGATGTCGAAGGCTTCCTTGTCGTCCTTGCTCTTTTCGCCCTCCGTCTCTTCCCGCTTGCGGCCGATGCCGGTGCCCAGCGCCATGATCAGGGTCCGGATCTCGTCGCTGGAGAGCATCTTGTCGAACCGGGCCTTTTCCACGTTCAGGATCTTGCCCTTGAGCGGGAGGATGGCCTGGAACTTCCGGTCGCGGCCCTGCTTGGCCGAGCCGCCGGCCGAATCGCCCTCCACGATGAACAGCTCGCTGTGGGCCGGGTCTTTTTCGGAACAGTCGGCCAGTTTGCCGGGGAGCGAGCCGCCGTCCAATGCGCTCTTGCGCCGGATCAACTCCTTGGCCTTGCGCGCCGCTTCGCGGGCCCGGGCCGCGTCCACGGCCTTGCCGATGATTTTGCGGGCGATCGGGGGGTTCTGTTCGAAGTAGTCGCCGAGCGCCTCGTTAACCGCCGCTTCCACGATGCCCTTGACCTCGCTGTTGCCCAGCTTGGCCTTGGTCTGCCCTTCGAACTGCGGGTTCCGCAACTTGACGCTGACGACGGCGGTGAGGCCTTCGCGCACATCGTCGCCCGTGAGCGACTCCGTTTCCTTCTTCAGCAGATCGTTGGCGTTGGCGTAGTTGTTGATGGTCCTGGTGAGCGCGGCCTTGAAGCCGACCAGATGGGTGCCGCCCTCCTTCGTGTTGATATTGTTGGCGAAGGAGAAGAGGTTCTCGGCGTAGCTGTCGTTGTACTGGAGGGCAACCTCCAGAATCATGTCGCTTTTTTCGATCTCGACGAAGATGGTCTTGTGCAGCGGCGTCTTGGCTTCGTTGAGGTGCTCGACGAAGGAAACGATCCCGCCCTTGTAGCGGAAGGTCTGCTCCTTTTCTTTGTGCTCGTCTTTGAGCGTGATGGCCAGGCCCTTGTTCAGGAAGGCCAGCTCGCGGAGGCGCTGGGCCAGCACGTCGAAGCTGAATTCCAGAATTTCGAAAATCTGGTTGTCCGGCTTGAACGTGACCATCGTGCCGCGCTTTTTCGTTTTCCCGGTGACCTTCAGCGGCGCGGTCGGCTTGCCCCGCTCATAGCGCTGCTCGAATGTCTGACCGTCCTGCCAGATTTCCAGCTCCAGCCATTCGGAGAGTGCGTTGACGACCGAAATGCCCACGCCGTGGAGCCCGCCGGAGACCGTGTAGGCCCCTTGCTCGAACTTGCCGCCCGCGTGCAGGACGGTCAGCGCGACTTCCGCGGCGGATTTCTTCTGGGTCGAGTGCATGCCCGTCGGGATGCCGCGGCCGTTGTCCACCACCGTCACGCTCCCGTCGATGTGGATCGTGACCTCGATCGACTCCCCGAAGCCCGCCATGTGCTCGTCGACGCTGTTGTCCACCACTTCGTAGACGAGGTGGTGCAGCCCGTCCACGCCGGTGCTGCCGATGTACATGGCCGGCCGTTTGCGGACCGCATCCAGGCCTTCCAACACCTTGATCTGATCGGCGCTGTAGCTGTCGGACTTTCCCTGGCCTGCTGCGTCGGTTTTTGCGTCTTTAGTCGCCATCCGCCTCCTTCTCAGAAAGGTGATGGGTGATCAGTAACTGGTGATGGAGAGGGCCGCCCTCTACTCACCGATCACTATTCACCATTCACCGTCAAACCTTGATCGGCATCACCACGCAGGTGAAGCCCGCGTTGCCCGGTTCGCGGATCAGGCAGGGACTCAGCGGGTTGTCCATCTGCATGGAGATCGCGTCTCCGTCCATCACCGCCAGCACGTCCAGCAGGTACCGGGCGTTGAAGCCGGTCGTGAGGGTCTCGCCCTTGTACTGCGCGGCCAACTCCTCGGTCGCTTCGCCAAAATCCGGGTTGCTGGTGTAGAGCGTCATCTTGCCCACCGAAAGGGTCACCTTCACCGCGTTGGTCTTGTCGCGGGAGAGGACCGCGACCCGGCGCAAGGCCCCTTCCAGCTCGGTCCGGGCCACGCTGACTTTCTTGTCCTGGTCTTTTTCCTTGGGAATCACCTGCTGGTAGTTCGGGTAATTGCCCTCCATCAGGCGGGAGGTCAGCAGGAGCCCGCTCTTGCGGAAGACCATGAGGTTTTTGGTGAAGCCGATGAGCGGCTCGCCGTCCCCCTCTTCCAGCAGTCGCTTCATTTCATGGGCCGCCTTCTTGGGGATGATGGCTTTGATTTCCTTCGGGCCGTCTTTGGCCGCGTCCTTGCCGCCGGCCGCCGCCGTCTCCTGCTCGGCCATCGCCAAGCGGTGGCCGTCCGTGCCGACCAGGCGAAGCGTCGTCGTCTTCTCCGAGGTGATGAGCGTGACCAGGAGCCCGTTTAAAATGTAGCGGGCGTCGTTGTCGCCCACCGCGAAGAGAGTCTTGCGGATCAGCTCGAGGAGCCCCGCGCCCGTCACCGGCGTGAGCCCCTCGCGTTCGATCGAGGGGAGGGCCGGGTATTCGCTGCTGGGCAGCCCGACGACCTTGAACTGGCTCTTGCCGGAGCGGATGGTCGCCCAGTTGTTCTCCGTGACGCTCAGTTCGATTTCGCCGTCGGGCAGCTCCTTGAGAATCTCGAAGAGCTTGCGGGCCGACAGGGTGATCGCGCCCGGCTCCTGCACCGTGGCCTTGTAGAGGGCCCGCATGCCGATTTCCAAATCGGTGGCGATGACGTCCACCCCCTCCGGCTTGGCCTCCAGCAGGATGTTGGAGAGTTGCGGCATGGTGTTGCGCTTCTCCACCACGCCCTGGACCCGCTGCAGGGCCATCAACATTTCGTCGCGCGCGATTCGTAGCTTCATCGGGTGTCTCCCGGGTTCGGTCCCGCTCGTCGCTGCTAGCCCTTGGTGATCTGCTCCTTCAAGCTTTCCAGCGTGGCCCGTAACGTGCCGTCCGCTTCCTTGGCCTTGGCGATCTGCTTGCAGGCGTGGATGATCGTCGTGTGGTCCTTGCCCCCGAAGTGCCGGCCGATCTCCGGGAACGAGGAGTCCGTCATTTCGCGGCAGAGGTACATGGCGATCTGCCGCGGGTAGACCAGCGTCTTGCTCCGCCGTCGGCTCTTCAGCTCGGCGATCTTCACATGGAAGCGGTTCGCCACGGCCTCCTCGATGTCGTCCATCGCGATGATCTTCTTCTTCTCGCCGATGATGTCGCGCAAGACCGTCTTGGCCATGTCCATCGTAATGGCCTGGCCGGTCAACGAACAGTAGGCCCCCAGGCGGACAAGGGAGCCTTCCAGTTCCCGGATGTTGCTTTTCATGTTCGCGGCCAGGAACTGCACCACGTCCTCGGGAAGCCCGATGCCTTCGTCGTCCGACTTCTTGCGCAGGATCGCGATGCGCGTTTCCACATCCGGCGGCTGGAGGTCCGCGATCAGGCCCCACTCGAAGCGGGAGCGCAGCCGCTCCTCCATGTCCGGCATTTCCTTCGGGAACCGGTCGCTGGACAGGACGATCTGCTTGTGGGCCTCGTAGAGCGTGTTGAAGGTGTGAAAGAACTCCTCCTGGGTCCGCTCTTTTCCGGCCAGGAACTGCACGTCGTCCACCAGCAGCATGTCGATGTTCCGGTACTTCTTGCGAAGGTCCATCATCTTGTCGTAACGGATCGAGTTGATGACCTCGTTCGTGAACTGTTCCGTCGTCACATATGCGATCCTCACATCGGCCTTTTCGGCGACGTGGTTCCCGATCGCGTTCAAGAGGTGCGTCTTTCCGAGCCCGACCCCGCCGTAAATAAACAGGGGGTTATAGGCTTCCGCCGGGCGGTCCGCCACAGCCATGCTGGCGGCGTGGGCAAACTGGTTGCTGGCTCCGACGACGAAGGTTTTAAAGGTGTACTTGGGATTGAGAGGATTCGCGCGCCTGGTTCGTCCGGCAGGTGAGGTCTTCGTCCCCGCCGACGGACCGGTTCCCCCCGGGGATCTCGCCTGCTTCTCCGTCGGTACAAACACCACATCGGCTTTCGCTCCCCCTCGGGCCTCCGCGAGCGCCTCAGCCAGGAGTCCCGGGTGCGATTTTTCGACCCGTTCACCAAAGAACTTGTTCGGGACCTCAATCCTCGCCCCCACATCATCAATGCTCAACAGGCGCATTGGTGTGAACCAAGTGTCGAAGTCCATCTTCGAGACTCTGGACTCGATATAAGCCAGAGCTGATTCCCATACCGTACTACCGGACATAAATTCCTAAAATCTCCAATTATTCACAGCTTTATTAACAGCTGTGGATACTATTTCGCTGTCATTTCATGCTCTTGCGATGATCTTGTCCGTTCTTCATCTTGTTGCCTAATACGCAAACCTATAAATTTACCGGGCCTCATCTGTCTTGCGTATCCCTATTCCCTGCACAGGTTATATTCATGAAGTTCACGACCTATAAGACGGTTGCCACCTGTTCTTCGAGTAAGCGTATCACCGAGTATCCATTCAAGATCAACGTCTTTCCGTCTATCCCCCCTATCCACTCCCTCTACTCCGACTCCGGCTCCGACGGATCTTCTTTCTTCACACGGTAAACGAGGAATAAGAGCCCTTGTGAATTAGAGAGCCACGATGTTGTCCGCCTCGAAAATCAGACGCAAGAAGTCGCCGTAGGAGATCACCGGAAACGAGGGTGATGCCTTGCGGGACGTAACATCGTCGGCCAAGGCATACACGCGTGCTGCCGGGACTTGGGAGAGTCCTACCGCGTCATGAATAAGCACAACCGATGTCTGATTCCCTGTTGATGGGGAAGACGGAAGCAGGGAGCCGGATGCGCGGGTGTCACCGAGGATGTACAGAACGTTGCGCAATCAGGCCTCCGCTTAAAATACCAACGTTCGATCGGCTGCCGCCACCAGGTCCGCGATTTCTTCTGGTGGGGCCTCCCGAGCCGTAAATTCGTCGTCCAGAGAGTATGTGGATCGGGTGCCGAGTGGAACGATAAAAGGAATCTTCAGGTGCTTAAAGGAAGGGAGATATTTTTCAAGAATTTCTATGTCTTGGATGTCATCGATGTCTTCCGAGAGAAGCAGCGGAGCCCGACCGAGGAGAATGACCGTCAACGGATTCTCCCCGGTGCTGAGACCGAGCGCGATACGGAGAGCTTCCACGGCACGAGGTGTGTCACGAGGATCTTCCCGAATCACCGTGACGATACTGGGGGCCATAGACCTCCCCGAAGGGCGATTCAATTAAAGGCGACGAACCGGTCACACCCGTTGATCATATTGGAGAGGACTACGAGACCACAGAGCGTGACGTCGTTCCCCAAGTTGTCCGTCGAAACCTTGTGCTGTTGGCACCCATACGCACAGACGAAGAATTTAACCCCTGCTGCAGAAAGGCCCAACAGCCGAGGGTCACGAAGATTCAACACACCCTCATCAATCAAGTACAAATAAACGTCAATGTTTGATCGTAACGCCTCTTCGCAGAGACGTGAAACGGTCGTGACATTGGGATGAGTCGGACCTGTGGACAGCAATACAGCAAGCCTCTTTTTATCCATCGTAATCCACAGGGCTCAATATAAATAAAAAACAAACAATTTCAATACCTTACAGATATTAAAACGATCATGAAAATGTACCCGTTTTAAGACCTAAAAGTCAAATGAAAAATAAGGCAAATTCGGAGAGGGGATTACTGTGGTTTCAGGAAGAGGGACGCGATTGTAGGGGCAGCCTTTCCGAGCGGGATCAACTGTTGTTCCTTGGTCTGCATATCGCGAAGGATCAGAGATCCCTTGCCCACTTCATCATCGCCGAGAATCGCACAATAAGAAGCCTGGAGGCGGTCGGCTTGCCGCAAGAGCGCTTTTAGCGAAGAGGCTCGAAAATCCGTATCGGCTGGGACACCCAGGAAGCGCAGCTCGTCCAGGAGCCTGACACCGGCCTCCAGTCCTTGAGATCCGAACCCGGCGACAAAGACCGTCTTGGCCGCCGCGGGGAGTGACCCCTCCGGAAGCATCAGCGAGACCCGCTCGAGGCCGACCGCGAACCCGACCGCAGGGGTTTTGGGACCCCCCAACACCTCCACAAGGCCGTCATACCGCCCTCCGGCCCCGACCGCGTTCTGCGCGCCCAGGTGCGTGGTGGTCACCTCGAACGTCGTGAGGGTGTAATAGTCGAGCCCGCGCACGAGCCGAGGGTTCAGCAGATAGGGAATGCGCAAGCCATCGAGGGTGGCCCGCACTGTCTCGAAGTGTTGCCGTGCGAAGGGTGAGAGATGGTCCGTCAGCTTCGGGGCCGAATCGGTGGCCGTCCTGCAGGCGGGCACCTTACAGTCGAGCACCCGCAGCGGGTTGGTCTCGATCCGGCGCCGGCAATTCTGGCAGAGCTTGTCCTCCAGCGGCTTCAGAAACGCAACGAGCGCCGCTTTGTATGCGGGCCGGTCGCCGGCCTCGCCGAGGCTGTTGAGTTCGAGCGTGAGGCCGGGCAGGCCCAAGCTGGAGAGGAACCGCCAGAGGAGCGAAATGACCTCGACGTCCGCCTGGGGCGCGGCACTGCCGAAGGACTCGACCCCGTATTGATGGAATTGGCGCAAGCGTCCGGCCTGCGGCCGCTCATGGCGGAACATCGGGCCGAGGTAATAGAACTTCTGTGCGGTGGGGGCGGCGGTCAGATTGTGTTCGATGTAGGCGCGCACCACGCCGGCCGTGGCTTCCGGCCGCAAGGTGAGCGAGGAGCCGTCCCGGTCCTGGAACGTGTACATCTCTTTTTCGACGATATCCGTGCTGGCTCCGATGCTCCGGGCGAACAGCTCGGTCACCTCGAAGACCGGCACGCGGATTTCACGGAAGCCGTACAGGTGGGAAAACCGGCGGGCCGCTCCCTCGATCACCTGCCAGCGGGGCATCTCGTCCGGCAGGGTGTCCTTGACGCCTTTGATCCCGCGAATCATGAGGTTCCCGTTAGGAGTGAGGCGTCAGACGTGAGGAGAGCAGAGCCGTACGCCTCACAGGTTGAGCGGCACTATACTGGCGCCCCTGCGGCAAGTCAACGAACGTTGCGCGAACGATGAACGCGCATGCCGGGCCATGATCGCGGAGCACGAAGCGATATTCTTGCGAAGGCCGGCAGCTAGGGGTATAGTGCGGCGCGGTCGAAAGCTGATAGCCGACAGCTCTCAGCCGTCAGCTAAATCAAAGAAGAGTAAAACATGACGACCGACGGCCCCACCAGACGCGTCATCGCCCTTGCCCCGATGCCTCCGGAGAAGTCCGCCTACGCGCTGGCCCGCTACAGCCGCTCCGCCGATGCGATTGAAGAAAGTCTCCGCTGGGTGCACGGCCATTCCTCGGAGAAGTTCTGGGAGCAGTTTTACTTCGCCTACGGCCATGCGTCCATCGCCGACTTGGGCCACGTCATCATCTGCTTCGAACATATCTCCGAGCTGGCCGCCATTCGCCTGGAAGACGAACCGCTCTGGGACGGGCAGGCCAAGTCCAGCCGGTACCAGAATTTCGGTCCCAGCGGCTGCTACGTGCCGGATTCCATCCACGGGACCGAGACGGAAGGGACCTACCGCGGCATCATCGGCAGCCTCTTCAACTGCTATACGCTGCTTCATGATCCGCTGAAGCGGTTCCTCGCGAACCGGACTCCGCGGCCGGACGATATGAAGCCTGCGGATTACGACCGCACGATCGCCGCCCGGGCTTTCGACGTCACCCGGTACCTGCTGCCGCTCGCCGTGCGCACGAACGTCGGGCAGGTGGTGAGCATCCGGACCCTGGAGAAGCAGATTTCGCGGCTTTTGTCCGCTCAGCTTCCGGAGCTCAAGGCCGTCGGGGAAGATTTAAAAGAAGCCTGTCAACGCCCGCCGGTCAACGTGTGGGGCGAGCTGTCGGGCCAGTCGGCCGGCACCGCCGAACCGCTGGCTCCCACGCTGGCCCGCTATGCCCAATCCAGCGCCTATCAGGCCGAGGTGTACCAAGATCTGGGCCGTCACGCGCGGGAGGTGCTCAAAGCGGCCGGGCTCGATCAGTCTGCGTCCTGGACCCGCACAGAGCCGGTCGATCTGATCGAACCGCACCATCCGCTGGACGAACTGGCCGCGACCCTGCTGTATCGGGGCGGGCAGGCGCCCTATCGGCAGATCCTGGCGTTGGTCCAGGGCTGGACCGAGAAACAAAAGCAGGAAACGATCGAGCTCGCGCTCAAGAAGCGGGGCCCGCACGACGAGCTGATCAAGGAATTCCGCAGCGGGTATGCGTTCCTGTTCGACGTATTGATGGATATCGGCGGCTGGCGCGACATGCACCGGCACCGGCGCTGCCAGCAGATCCAGCAGAACTTCACCACCGTGCACGGCTACGACGTGCCGCCGGCCCTCGTCGAGGCGGGCCTGGAGGCCGATTACCGGGCGGCGATGGAGGCGGTGAAGACGGACATCGAACAGCTGCGCAAATCCAGCCAGGAAGCGGCGCTCTATGCGATTCCGTTCGGCTTCAAAGTCCGCTGCCTCTTCAAGATGGATTACGCCGAGGTGGAGTACATCTCCCGCCTGCGCTCCGGCGTGAAGGGCCACTGGTCCTATCGCACGATCGCCTGGCTCATGAAGCAGAAGCTGGCCGAGCGGCACCCCTTTCTGGCCGACCAGATCCAGGCAACGCCGCCGGACGTCGAAGACAGTCTCGCGCGTTAATCGACCGCTGAAAATCGCCCCCAACTTTGTTCTCAGTCGCTCGAACCCTTCAGCGTACGAAAAGCAAAAGGCTAAAAACCTATCCGCTCGCAGGTGATCGAAGCGAGCGGTTCAAGCAAAGCTTGGTATGTACCTCCTCAGAGGCCTCGCTCCTTGCGGCCTTGCTCGTGGACAGGGCGCGTCTCGGCGCGCCGGGGCGGGCGGGTGTGAACTTGACGATTTTGAGCAGTCGGTAAAGGTAAGGGCAAAGAGACGAGAGGCGTGAAAGGACGTCACCGTCTCTTTCTTGAATTTCTCCGCCGATGGGACTAGCATTTGGCGTGAGGATCGTCTGATGTTCCCGCGGCCAGGGAACCACAGGAGAGCGCCATGAAAAGTCGGCTCGAAGTCGCCGGGCATCCGGTCCATGCGATGCTGGTGGGGCTCCCCATCGGGCTCTACAGCGCCGCCTTGGTCTGTGACGGGCTGTATCTCCTCCTGCACGAACCCTTCTGGTTCCGGATGGCCTATTGGGTCCTCGTCTTCGGCCTTGTCGGACACCTGGGCGCGGCGATGACGGGGATGCCGGATTTCCTGGCCGTCATGCGCGAAAAAACCGAGGCGCGTCGACCGGCCACCTCGCATCTGATCTTCGGGCTCGGCCTGCTGATCGTCCAGGTGCTGAACCTGGCGGTGCGGAACGGAGGGGACGTGCCCGCGGGGGTCTCGGTGGGCATCCCCGTGATCATGAACGTGATCGGAGCCACGCTGACCGGCATCCAGGGCTGGTATGGGGGCGAATTGGTCTTCCGCCATCATATCGGGGTGGACGTGCCTGGGCCGTCGTCCGAACCGGCGCACGGGAAGCACAAAGACCACAAAGCCAACAAGCCGTTCCACTATTGAGTCACAATGTGAGCGAGTACATCAACCGGATTACCGACGCCGTCCTGACGGGGAGCTGGGACACAGTCCGGGTTGAGGCGACGGCGTGGACGCGGGAGCTGGAGGCGCAGACGCAGCGGGACCCGCGGCCCTATTTTGCCCTGAACGTCGTCCACCTGCTCTACGGCGAGTTCAAGGAAGCGTGGAAGGCCCATGCCAAATCGCTGGAGGCGGCGGAGGACATCGAGCAAGTCCGGGCCTGGGTCGAGGCGTTGCAGAAAGATCATCCCGAGCAGGCGCAAGCCCAGTTAGTGGGGGGTCTCTTCCTGGCGCAGTCGGGCCGGTCCGAAGAGTCGGTCGCCCGGTACAAGGAGTCCGCCCGGCTCGACCCCCGATCGGCCTACCCCCATTATTTCCTCGCGCAGATCCACGAGCGGGCGGGCCGCCCGGAGATGGCGATCAAGGCCTATCGCGAGGCGATCAAGCTGAATCCGGCCTTCGCGGCGGCCAGGATCAACTTGGGGGCCGCGTATCAGGATCAGGGCCAGATGGAGATGGCCATCCCTCAGTATCGCGAGGTCCTCAAGCTGAACCCCAATGATGCGGTCGCGCACGCCAACCTGGCCTGCGCCCTGGCGGAACAAGGCAAAATCGAGGCGGCCATCGTGGAGTATAAAGAAGCCATCCGCCTCAACTCCCGCGACGCAGAGGTTCATTTTTCACTCGGCGGGCTCTACGAGACCAAAGGCCGCATGGACCTGGCGTTGCAAGAATATGAGGAGGCCCTCAGGGCGGACCCGACCTTCGGTCCGGCCGAGACCGCGATGGGCTGGATCCGGTTGAACAAGGGTTGGCGGGAGGAGGCGATGGAGTCCTTCGGCCGGGCGCTGAAATCGAATCCGGAAGATGCGCGAGCCTACCTGGGGATCGCCCGTGTCTACTTGCTGAAGGGTAAGCAGCAGACGGCGATGGAGAATTACGCCCTGGCCCTGAAGCACGAGCAGGACCCGGAAAAAAAGAGCAAGATCATGAACGACCTGTTCCGCGAGGGCAATACGTGGGATGTGTAGTGGTGGCCAAAGACTAACTTCTCTCTTATCGGAGGAAGATTGGCGGGGACGGGTCGTTGAAGGATCTGCCCCCGTTTTTCTTGGAGTTGATGGAGCGACCATGAGACCACCGAATCGGCTCGTGACCGGAATGCTGCTGGGCTTGGCGCTGGTCGCGAGCGGCTGCATGACCCCGTTGCAGGATGCAGTGGAGCGGGGAGACCTTCAGGCTGTCCGCTCTTTGGTAGAACAGGGGGCGCCGATCAACGAGCGATCAATCCTCCTCGGGCCGCCTTTGCTACGGGCCGCCACCCAGGGCCGTGCGGATATTGTGAAGGTTCTTCTGGACCACGGGGCTGATATCAATGCGGGGCAAGGTAATTTTATCCCCTTGTCTGCGGCTGCATCAAAGGGCCACCTGGAAGTCGTCAAGCTTCTGCTTGACCGCGGGGCCGACATCGACGCGAAGAGTCCCAACTTCGGATATACCGCATTATGGTGGGCTGCCTGGACCGGCAAGACGAACATCGCACAACTGCTATTGGAACGAGGCGCCAATTGCTGCGTAGCGAGCCGAGACCTTGGGGCCAACACTCCGCTCGAAGCGGCTCAAGCGAGGGGACATGACGTGATCGGTACGCTGATTCAACAAGCCGCAGCCGGGCAGCTTGGGACCGCATCGCCGGTTGCCGCATCTCCCGCACCGACCTCGCCCGTTCCGGCGAGCGACGTGGACGTGCCGTCCGTTGCGAGAGCCGCCAAACCCAATCGCTACGCCATCGTCATCGGCATTGAGCAATACCGCAACAAGTTGCCGAAGGCGGACTTCGCGGCCCGCGACGCGCAGACGATGAAGGATTACCTGACAAAGACGATGGGCTTTTCCGACGAGAACGTCGCCCTGTTGGTGAACGAGAACGCCACGGGGAGGGATTTGGAAAAGTATATCGAGCACTGGCTGCCCAATCGGGTGGAGAAGGACGGCACGGTCTTCGTCTATTACTCCGGCCACGGGGCGCCCAATCCCAAGACCGGCGACGCGTTCCTCGTGCCCTACGACGGCGACCCGGCCTTTGTGGATGCGACCGGCTATCCGCTGAAGCGACTCTATGAAAACCTGGGCAAGCTGCCGGCCAAGGAAGTCGTGGTCCTGCTGGATTCCTGTTTCTCCGGCGCGGGCGGCCGGTCGGTGATCGGGAAGGGCATGAGGCCGATGGTGCTGTCGGTGGAAAATCCGGTCCTGGCCGGCGGCAAGACGGTGGTGCTGGCGGCGAGCAAGGGCGATCAAGTCTCCAGCACCTATGACCAGAAAGGTCACGGCCTGCTGACCTATTTCTTCCTGAAGGGGCTCCGCGGCGAAGCGGATGCCAACAAGGATGGGTCCGTGGACTTGGCGGAAGTCTATGACTACCTCAAGCCGCAAGTCGAGCGGACGGCCAGGCGGGAATACAACAACGACCAGCAGCCGCAACTGCTCGGCAATCCCACGATCCCTGCGAAAAGCGTCCGCCTGGTGGAGTGGGCCGACATCCAGAAGCCTTGATTTCCAACAGGATGTTCAAAAAGTCCGTGAGGCTTTGAGCGAAGCGAGAACAAAGCCGGGGGGCTTTTTCAACATCCTGCTACAGGTCGCGGATGATGCCCTGCAGGACCGTGACCTGCGTGATCGGGTCGCCGGTGCTCTTGAGTTCGGCGCGGAGCTGCTCTTTGAGATAGGAGGAATAGCCGACCTTCTCGACCAGCAGCTCGAGGAACCGTTCGGCCGGCAGCAGGCTGTGGGACTTGAGATCGGCCAGCGTGTCGTCGGCGACCGGAACGTAGGTGCTGCCGATGTGCAGCACCACCTTATAGTATTGGCCGTGAGCCAGCCGCTCGAACCTCAGTCCCTTCACTCGTTCCTCGCCTGTTCCGGTTCAGCCTGAAAGCGGCCCCATTGTAGTCAAAGAGGGTCAGGAAGACAAGAGAGACGGGTTTTGTCGCCATCCCTCCGCATCCCGTCCGGCGCAGGATTGCTGCGGGTGGCTGAGCCCATGCTCGGGGATACTTTCACTTTTTCCTTCCCAAACAGGCCTGGTTTAGGGTATATAAACAGGCTTCACGTATAAGTTAACGGGACTACGGAAGAATTTGTCCTGCGGAGAGCGGGCGAATATCGAATAGATTGTTGTGACAAGGAGGCGATAGACATGAAGACCCTGCTCCTGAACCCGCCCTCGTTCGAGGGCTTCGACGGGGGAGCCAGTGCCCGATACCAGGCCACGCGCGAAGTGCGCTCGTTCTGGTACCCGGTGTGGCTGGCCTACCCGGCCGGGCTCATCAAAGACAGCCGGCTCCTGGATGGACCGGCTCAGGGCGTCTCTCCGGAGGAAACGATCAAGATTTCCGGGGACTACGAGTTCGTGGTGATCTTCACCAGCACAGCCGGGTTCAAGAACGACGCAAAGCTGGCCGAGGGCATGAAGGCCAACAAGCCGACGATCAAGATCGCCATGGTCGGGCCGCATGTCACGGTGCAGACGGAGGAGAGCCTCAAGGCCTGTCGCGCGCTGGACTTCGTCTGTCGCCGGGAGTTCGATTATTCGGTGGCCGAGTTCGCCTGGGGCCACAAGCTGGAGACCATCGCCGGGATCAGCTATTGGAAGGACGGCAAGATCGTCCACAATCCGGACCGGCCGGCGATCGAGGACCTGGACGCGCTGCCCTTCGCCACGGACATCTACGCGCGGGACCTGGATTACAAGAAATACAACATCCCCTACCTGCTTCATCCTTACGTGTCCTTCTACGCCTCGCGCGGCTGCCCGGCTCTCTGTACCTTCTGCCTCTGGCCCCAGACCATGAGCGGCCATCCTTGGCGGACGCGCAGTGCGGCCAACCTGGTCGCGGAGGTCAAGGGGGTGCGCGAGAAGTTCCCCGAAGCGAAGGAAATTTTCTTCGACGACGACACCTTTCCCTGGGCCAAGGCCCACGTGCTGGAGGTCTGCGAAGCCCTCAAGCCGTTGAAGATCACCTGGTCCTGCAACGCCCGGGTGCACACGGACCTGGAAACGCTCCAGGCCATGAAGGACGCGGGCTGCCGCCTGATGGTCGTGGGCTTCGAGTCGGGCGACGACACGATTCTGAAGAACATCAAGAAGGGCGCGACGACCGAACAGGCCATCGCCTTCATGAAGGACGTCAAGAAAGTCGGGATCGTCGTACACGGAGACTTCCAGATCGGCCTGCCGGGCGAGACGCCGGAAACGATCGAGAAGACCATCGAGTTCGCCAAGTTGCTGGACCCGCAGACCATCCAGGTGTCCATGTCCCATCCCTATCCCGGGACCGAATTCGACAGCTATGTGCGCAAGCACGGGTATCTGAATGACGACGAGATGACGGATGAACTCGGGCATCAGCTGCCGAGCATCCAGTATCCGGGCTTGGACCGGCGCTACATGGTGGAGATGGTCGAGCGGTTCTACGACCGCTTCTACTTCCGCCCCAAGGTGATTTTGCGGTTCCTGCGCGTCATGGCCACTGATTCCCACGAGCGCGCCCGGCTGCTCGAAGAGGCGAGGGACTATTTTGCGACGCGCGCCAAGCGCCATCGCTTCGCCCGGGCCGAAGAAGTCAGCGCGTAACGATCAGCCGGTTTTTTCCTCCGACCGGGGGTCCAAATCCCCCGGAGGAGGATCCGGTTGCAATGGCCCGGTCGGCACGACCCCCGATATTGCTCACACCTCAACCCGATAGACGTTCTTGGTGGCATCAGGCCGACGCTCCTGCGAAAAGCAGTTCGCACCATCGTATGAATCAGACCCGACGACAGACCAGACCCCTGGCCCTCTGGACCTTCGCCTCGACCCTCTGTTTGGCCGTGGCCATCGGCTGGACCTGGGTTGCCCGGGCCGACCAGGCTGCGCACGAGGGGCACGAGTCTGCTCCCCAGCACGAAGGTCATGCCGGCACGCCGGCCCAGCCGGAGCCGGCCGTGATGGATCACAGCGCACATCAGGCGGCTTCATCCGAGCACAGCCACGCCGACAGCCATGAGGGCCACGGAGCGCATGCGACCGGCCCGGTGGACGAGACCACGACCATCGTCCGGGGCGGCGTCACGCGTGAGGAGGAGAGGACCTACTCGTTGTTCATGCACCGGTCCTGCGGGACCATCGTCGCGCTCCTGGGCCTGTTGGTCCTGGCGGATCGGCTGACCCAGCGGCGCCATGGAGCCTTGCGCAAGGGCATGGGGGCGATCTGGTTGCTCATGGGCATCCATATTTTTCTGAACGCGGACCCGACCGACTGGCCGCTGGCCGCCACGTTCATGGAGAGCTACAACCGCCCCGGTTCCAGCGAATGGCTCCAGCACAAGGTCCTCTGTCTGATTCCCGTGGCCATCGGCCTCTACACGATGTTCGTGGCGCGGCGCGAGCGGTCGAATCCCTTGTCGGGGTATGCGCTGGCCGCAGTGCTGGCCTTCGGCGGGGTCGCGCTTCTCTATCACGAGCACGAGCACAGTCCGGGGATGGACATGGGGCTGATCGTCCGGCAACATAACCTCATGGCCTTCACCTCGATCTTCATCGCGGCCGGCTGGCTGGCGGACACCTTGGACCGGCTGGCCTGGAAGCCCAAGTTCGTCATGGTTCCGCTCGGGCTGATCTTGCTGGGGCTGGAACTGGCCGTGTACACCGAATAGCCGACGCGATTGACTATGATCGAATGGCTTCAATGGTTCTGCCTGATTCCGGTCGTCGGAGGCTCGTTGTTCGGGCTGCTCTGCCTGCCCGCGGCCCTCTGGTTCTGCCGCGACCGGGCTGCCTCGGCAGCCTCGGGATTTTCGGAGGGACAATGGCCGCCGGTCACGGTCCTGAAGCCGGTCTATGGATTGGAGAAGGACCTCAAGGCCAACCTGCGGACCATGTGTTTGCAGGACTATCCGGACTACCAGGTCGTCTTCTCCGCGCAGCGATCGGATGACCCGGCGATCCCGATTCTCCACGAGCTGCAACGGGAGTTCGGCGCGGGCCGCGTGACGGTGGTGGTGAAGAACCTCCAGGCGGGCATGAACGGGAAAGTGAACAACCTGATCGGCGGGCTCACCGAGGCCAAGCATGAGATCCTGGTCATCAGCGACAGTGACATCCGCGTCCGGCCCGATTATCTCAAGGCGGTCGTGGCGCCGCTCGCCGATCCGGCGGTCGGCTGCGTCTGCACCCCGTTCAAAGCGGTCAACGCCGGATGCTGGTACGAGAAGCTGGAGCTCTTGAGCATGAACGCGGACTTCATTCCCAGCGTTATGTTCGCCCTGACCACCGGCGCCTCGAACTACAGCAACGGCCAGTCCATCACGCTCCGGCGCGAGGCGCTGGCGAAAATCGGCGGGCTGGAAAGCCTGGCCGAATACCTGGTGGAGGATTACGAGATCGGCCGGCGCATCTGGGAATCGGGGAAGCGCATGGCCGTGCCGCCCTATTTCATCGAAGCCACGGTGGATCTGAAATCCGTCGCGCAATGGTGGAGCCATCAGGTCTATTGGGACCAGAACACGCGGTTCGCGCAGCCGGGCGGCTTTGCCGCTACCGTGCTGACCCGCTCGGTGCCCTTTGCGCTGCTCTATGCGTGCCTGCGGCTCATGGATCCGGTCGGGCTGACGGTGCTGGGCGGCGCCGTCTCGATCCGTCTCGTCACGACGGCCCTCATCCTCGGCCGGATCGGGGATCGGGAAGGGCTCCGCAGTCTGTGGCTCCTGCCCTTGCGCGATGTGACCGGCCTGGCCTCCTGGGCGCTCGCCTTCACACAGCGGACCGTGGTCTGGCGGGGCGTGGAATTCGTCCTGACCCGCAACGGGCGGCTGGTCCCGCGGGAGGCCCGGTCATGACCGCCGCGTCCCGGCCGGCCGGCACATCCAAACATTCTTGCGAATCCACGTTGACGAGGAGACTCACCATGTTACGAGTGATTATTGCCATGATCGTGGCCTCCGCCGCCACGGCCGGCGGGCAAATCCTGATCAAGAAGGGGATGCAGACCGTCGGCTCCCTGGAGACCTATCAGCCGATGGCGCTCCTGTCCTATTTCGGCCAGGCCCTCTCCAATCCGTACGTGATCCTGGGCACGATTCTGAACGGCGTCTTTTATTTTCTGCTGATCGCCTCCCTCTCCTGGGCGGACGTCACGGTGGCCGTGCCCTTCACGGCCATCGAGTACGTCTTCGCGGCGGTTCTCGCCGTGACCATTCTGCAGGAGGTGGTATCGCCGGTGCGGTGGGCCGGGATCGTGCTCGTCATTGTCGGCGTGGTCCTGGTCTCGGTGAGCGGAGAAGCGACGTCTCATCCCTAACGAGGATCGCGGCAGAAATAAAGGAGACCCAGTATGCGGCAGGTGAAGCCGTTTTATTTCGACATCACGGACGACGAGATCGCCTATTACCAGCAGGAGTCGGCCAAGATCCTGAAATCGGCGACACTGATTTTGGGGGAGTATACGACCCGCTTCGAGAAGGCCTTCGCCGAGTACATCGGCGTGAAGCATGCGATCTCCTGCAACAGCGGCTCGACGGCGCTGGAGTTCCTGTTGCGGATCAAGAAGGTCGAAGGCAAGGCCGTGCTGGTCCCGACGAACACGAATTTCGCGACCGTCGCGGCGATCATCCGCGCGGGCGGCGAAGCCGTCTATCTCGACATGGACAAGCAGACCTTCGCGCCGAGTCTCGCAATGGTCCAGGCGGCCCTCAAGAAGCACCGGGCCAAGGGTAAGACGCCGGTGGCCGGCGTCATGTGGGTCCACATCGGCGGCGTCGTTTCGCCGGAGTTTCCGCAGGTGGTGGCCGACTGCCGCCAGCAGGGCCTCTTCGTGATGGAAGATGCGGCCCATGCGCACGGAAGCCAGCTCAAGGGCGTCAAGTCCGGGAACCTGGCCGATGCTGCGGCCTTCTCCTTCTTTCCGACGAAGGTCATGACCACTTGCGAAGGGGGCATCATCACGACCAACAACGACGAGGAAGATTACCTGGCCCGGTCTTTTCGCAACCAGGGCAAGCGGGGCATGAACTTCGGCGGTCTGCACCACGATTTCGGCAACAGCGCGCGGATCACGGAGCCGGGCGCCCTGTTGGGCCTGATCCAGTTGAAAAAACTCCCGCAGATGCTGGCGAAGCGGCAGAAGGGCTACGAGATCATCGCCAAGGCGCTGGACAAGGCCGGGCTCAGCTACGTGTCCACCAAGCACATGGATGCAGCCAGCCAGTACAAACTGATCGTCCACGTGCCGGAAGGCCGGACGACGGAGGATCTGAAAAAGCGCCTGAACGAGGTGGGTGTCATCTGCGGCGGCGGGGTGTATGATCTGCCCTGCCACAAGCAGCCGGTGTTCGAAGGGGTCTGTCCGGGCGAAACCTATCCGGGGGCGGACCGGTGGTGCCCGAACCATGTGTGCCCGCCGCTGACTTCCGGCATGACGGACGACGACGCGGCCTATGTCGCCGAGATGCTCGTGAAGCATCTCGCATAATCGAAAGCACGATGGCGAACGGGAGACCGGGCAAAGACTTTGCAGTGGTCGGCGGCGGCATCGCCGGGCTGGCGATCGCGGAGATGCTCCAGCGGTCCGGCGCCTCGGTCGTCCTGCTCGAGAAAAACGCGCTCCTCTGCGCCGAGGCCTCGGCCGAGCAGCAGGGCTGGTTCCACACCGGCGCCCTCTACACGGCGTTGCCGAACAACTTCTTCTGCCGCACGATGGTCGGGAACCTGGACGACCTGGTGGATTACTACGGCGGGTTCCCCCAGATGAACCTGCGCGTGGACAAGCACATCTCCACGACAAATGCCGACGGCTGGTTCTCCAACCGGACCAACTTCTACGTCTATACGAGCACGGAGGGCGTGAGCTGGCCCTGGAAACTGCCCTGGGCCGTGGCGCTGCGCCGGGCCAAGCAGCGCATGTCCTGGTTCGAGACCCTGGACGCCTCGCGCAGTCTCAGCCACCAGTTGGGGTTCGGGGCCAAGCCCCTCAAATACGTGATGCACAGCTCCGCCCTGGGGCTCAACCTGGATCACGTGGCCTTCGCGCTCAAGTCCCGCGACCGGGCGATGAACACGCGGCTCATCGCCACGGACCTGCTCCGGTCGTTCCTCGCCTCGGGCGGGGAGGTGAAGACCCAGGCCCGGGTGCAGAGCCTGGACAAGGGCTCGGTGACGGTCAAGCTGGACGGCAGCGAGACACCGACCCGGATCGCCGCGCGCCATACGATCCTGGCGACCGGCAAGGACACGACGGCCTTCGAAGCCAATACCAAGGTTTTCATCAGCCCGCTCCTCGTCGTCTATCCCGCGCTGACCGACCTCAACTTCGTGCGGATGTCGCCGCACATGGACCAGACGATCAACCACATCTGCCACCGCAACAACGGGCTGGAATATTCCCTGATCGGGAACGCGGTCTATCACGACGCCCGGCACACCAGCCAGGACGTGCAGGACAAGGTCCGGGCCAACATGCTGGCGATGGCCAAAAAAGTGTTCGGCGAGTTCGACGCCAAGAGCACCGATTTGTTCTTCGGCTACAAGACCGAAGTCTCCTCCTCCTCCTTCATCCGGAACTACCTCTACCACATCATCGACCGGGGCCATTATACGCTGACCCTGCCGGGCAAGTTTTCCCTCTGCTTCAGTCTCGCCGCGAACGTCTGCCGGCACTTCGGCATCGAGCCGGTGAAGGCCGTGCGCCTCACGGACGACGCCTCCGTCGAAGCCCTGCTGCAGGAGCCCATGCACTCCCGCATGGCCAAGCGCCTCGCCGAAAAATTCCAGCCCCGCTCCTAAGCCGCTCGCCGGCCGCTCCTAGAATTTGTATTCCAGGCCCAGCCACGCGTTGTTATCCGGCACGGATCGCGCCGGGATGTTGGACACCCGCTCGGAACGCTGGAAGCCGGCGGTGAGGACCGCGGTTGCGCTCAGGGTCCGCCAGTATTCGAGCTCCCACTGATAGATGTCCTCCTTCTGGCCTTGGCGCTCGTCGCCCACGATCGTGCTCGTAAAGATATTGTGTTCGTAGTCCCCGCCGAGAAAGATCGCGTGGTTCTCGATCGGTTTGAACATCAGCCCGAGGGCCAGGTAGTGGTTGATGTAGGAGACGTCGTCCTTGGACTGGGGCTGATTGCGCCCGTCGGCCAGACCCCGCTCGTAATGATAACCGGCGGTCACGTCCAGCCACCGGGCGGCGGCCCATTCGACGTGCGGCCCGATGGTCCAGAGCGTGGTGTCGCGGTTCGAAAACGCCGCGTTGTAGTCGCGGCTCCCATAGCGGGTCAACAACCGCAGAGTCAGGTCCTCGGTCGGGCGGCCCTCCAGGTGGGCGCTGTAGATGTGCGCGGTGACCCGTTCATCCGCCTTGATACCGGTCGACCGCTGGGTATTGCGAGCCAGGAAGAGATCGGGGGCGTAATAGTAATTGAGGCGCAGCATCAGGGAACGGGTCAGGTCCTGTTCGATCTCGAAGCGGAAGGTCCCGTGGTCGTACAGGGGACTGGTGGCGAAGATGAAGCCCTGGGCCTTCACCGACAACTCCGTGCGCCCGAGCCCAGTGGAAAAGGTACGCGTGAGTTCCGCCTGGGGCTCGACGACCATGTCCGATCCCTGACCGGTCACGTCCACGACCGGCTGGGTCGGGTCTTCCATCAGGGCCAGCCGGCGGGAGGCGGAGAAGAGCGACACGTCGTCCGTATAGAAGAGGTTGGCCTCCGTGTCGAGGGACCATTGCGCGCCGACCGGATCGGCCAGCGCGAAGAAGGCGGCACAGAAACAGAGCAGGGTGTGACGGGAAACCGTCACCGCAAGAACCGGGTCCCGCGCGGGTCGGTGAGGCGCCGTCGGAGGAGCATCGGAATCAGGCCGGGCCGGCCATCACCACGTTCCCAGCCAGCCCCGGCAGCCGGCATGGTAGGAGAGGCCGGCGACACACGGAATGATCACCGCATGGATGAGGTGTTCGACCATGGCCCCCGAATCAGAAGATCCAGTGCCAAATGGTCGAGAGCCAATGCTTGATCGTGGCGATCAGGCCCAGGTCTTCTTGGGTGGGCACCGGCTCCCCCGCCTTCCCCTGCGTGGACGACGGGCCTCCCTGCGCGTCCTGCGCTTTGGCGCCGGCCACCTGGCCCGGAGGGGCGGACGTGGCGCCGCCGGGGGCGGCTTGCGAACCGGGAGCGGTCCCCGCCGGCTTGACTTGCGATCCTCCCTGGGGTCCCGATGCGGGGCCGTTGGGGCGGGAGCTTGAGCCGGGGCCGCCCATCGCGGCCGCGGCTCGCTGCTGCTCCTTCAGATTGGATTGCGACTTGGCGACCATGGCCTCGAGCGACGCGTTGCGCTTCTTGAGATCGTGCGTCTGGCTCTGCAACGTCTTGTTCTGCGCCGCCAGCTCCTTCAGTTTGTGATCGAGTTCCTTGACGCGTCCGTCGACGCCGGACAATTCCTTGTCGCCGCTGTCCCGCAACCGCTGCACTTCGGCCGCGGCCAGCTTGGCTTCGTCACGCAGCTGGTTGGTGTGCTCGTCCATGCTCTTGATCTGCTGCTCCAGGGCCTTCATTTGGGCCTGTTCACGGTCCAGGTCCACCCGGACTTGCTCGGTTTCCTGCACCGCGAGATCGTATGTTTCCTTGGTGACGCACCCGGCGGTGGCCACGGCGAGCGTCAGGGCTACCGACAGTGCCTGCCCATGTCT
Organism: Nitrospirota bacterium; assembly: GCA_004296885.1. Classification (NCBI taxonomy): domain Bacteria; kingdom Pseudomonadati; phylum Nitrospirota; species Nitrospirota bacterium. The sequence goes on from SCVN01000003.1 coordinate 152,459, forward strand.
CATCATCTTCCTCCTTGCCGCATGAATGACGCGATTCCTCTGTGCCCGGCCGGCCAGCCGGCAGCCCTCGGCCGGTGGGCTAGAAGCAGCCTGCCATCGGCCCCAGCATGTCGCAGGGGTTGCCCTTTTTCGGGTCATGCTCGGCCGGCTTCCTGACCCGCAGACTGAGCAACGACGGCCAGCCTACCCCCGTGAGCACATCGTCCGTAAAAATGTACGGCGTAAAGTTGTCGTCCGGCGGGAGTCCCCTGGCGTCGGGCGCCTCGTCGGCATGGCGCGCCGACCGGAAGAAGTGCACGACGACCACGTGGTCCCCCGTGGAACCGATCTCGCCCTCCAAGGCCACCGGGGCCTTGATCTCGTTGCTTTCCAGCTCGAACTGCGTCGGCTCCAGCAGCGCCAGGACTTTGTCCCGCGAATCGCCGAGTTTGACCTTGGCGGACTCGGCCTTGTACCGGGCGATGGCTTCGTCGATCCGGCTGACCGCATAGTCCTTCGAGGCTTCCTGCAGCGCGCACCCGGCGAGCAGGCTGGCCGCCAGCCAGCAGGCGAGCGGAGCCCGCATCCGTCTTCGCTTCATCGGTGCCTCACGATCCTGAAGCCCTCATGGTGGATCTGGTACCTTGCGTAGAATTCAGGCTGAAGGCTAGGCTTTCCGCGCTTGCCTGTCAAGCCTTTGCCCTGATTCACGACGGCATTGACTGCAACCGACGAGGCGTCGCTGCGACAAGTCTTCTGATGAGGGGCGGCAAACAACCTCTCCCCCCGTTTGATCGAAGGGGGCGGTTCAAAGAAGACCGGAAGAGAGACTACTTGAGGCGCTTCTCCGGCGGCATCAATTACGATACTTCGCAAAAGAGCCGCCGGTTCAACCGAAGGTCGGTATGATGATAGGATGGCTCAGGTGTGGAGCGGGACGGCCGGGGCCACCGGGGAAGGACGACGGAACCATGACGCAAGAAGCCAACCGGGTCAAATCCTCCTTGCTGGTCGGCATTCAGTTCGGGTGCCTGGGTCTCCTGTTCTTCACAGGCCCCCTGCTGCCGGCCGGCCTCGCGGCACAGGCGTTGATGGTGCTGGGTTTGAGTATGGGGGCCTGGGCCCTGGCGACCATGCCGCTTGGCACCCTCAACGCCTTGCCCGACGTTCGGGCCGAGGCGACGCTGGTGACCCGGGGCCCCTACCGGTATGTCCGGCATCCCATGTATACGGCGGTCTTGCTGCTCACGCTGGGCTTGGTGCTGGAGCACCCGTCTCTGGTTCGCATCACGATCTGGCTGGTCCTTGTGATAGACCTCTGGATGAAGCTGACCTACGAGGAAGAGCTCCTCGCCCGGCGCTTCGCCGACTATTCCGGATACAGGGCCGGCACCAAGCGGCTGATCCCCTTCCTGCTGTGATCGGCATCGGAGTATCATGAAACGCAGGATACAGGGCTTCCATCAGGACGAGCAGGGGGATTGGGTGGCCGATCTGGACTGCGGCCACGGGCAGCACGTGCGGCACAATCCGCCGTGGATCAAACGGCCCTGGGTGAGCACCCAGGAGGGCCGGACCGGTCGCCTCGGGACCGAGTTGGACTGCAAGCGTTGCGACGAGCCGGCCTGACGCAAGAAGCTGGCGAAACCCGATGCGCTTCGGTAGACTAGCGGGGCTCGGATGGCGACAGGGTTGCCTCAGTGAGAGGAGACGACAGATGAACGGCCACCGGTTGAGTCTCGGTTTGTGCTGGCTGCTGCTGGGCGGCTGTGTCTCGTTCGGGAATGCCGGTCTGGCCGACCGCGAGGCGATGACCCAGATCAAGGCGGGGGAGACGACCAGGGAACAAGTGGCGGCCCTGTTGGGCGAGCCGGACAGCAAACGAGTGATCGACCTGTCCGGCGCGACCTTCGAGCGCTGGTCGTACCGCCGTTCCTCCTCGATCATCAATATCTGGGAGTACATTCCGGTCCCCTTCTACGGACTCTTCTTCCACGGCCTCGGCACGCCCGACGTCCAGCACGATCTGGATGTCTTCTATGGCTCCACCGGCCTGGTCACGACCAGGTTTTACACGGAGACCGCATACGAAACCGGGGGCCTCTTCACCCCCATGACCCTCGTCACCAACACCAGCGTGGACAGCCTGCCGGGACAGGGCGGGAAGCCGGTGCATTGGGAAGACAAGGTGGTGGGGACCAAGCCGGCCTACTGATCTAATGCGACGTGCCTTCGTCGCATGCGACAAATCGAACTACGCAATCAGAAATCCGAAAAGCAGCGGCCGAGGAACGGCAGAGAGTGACGGCCGGGTCGATCCCCTGTACTCGCAGAAGGGGAGGGGTTGGAAGAACACCCCTGTTTGGTCCTGTGCTCCCGGAGCGCGCGCCCTCAGAAGGGCCTCGCTCGACGGCCGCAGTTGGACCAAACAGGGGCATCCTTCCAAAGGAATGAAGGATGCAAAGAACTGCGCGCAGTGAGGGATCAACCAAGCCGCCCTAGAGGAAGGCCGTCGGCTATGAGAAGACAAGGGGGGGCGGGAACGCGTCGCTCGTGGACCCGTTCCCGCTCGGAAATATCCGCCGTGCCTCAGCCTCCATGCCCATCTGTTCCTTCCGCGGCTTGAAGAAAAGAAGAGAATGGCGAGGACAGGCAACCGATAGACCTGTCCCCGCTAGAACCGGCATGGCCAGAAAACTTCGCGCGAATTCTTCTATACTTGCCGGCGATATCTCACAACGGCCACGGCGGACCGACTCAAGGGCCTGCCTGGAAACGGATGACATGACAAGGACATGCTTGTGGTTGATAGTTGTGTCGGTCGTCAGCGGTAGCCTCTCCGGCTGCGCGGGGTCCGGAGAGCAACCGTCACCCCCTTCCCTCAATCGACCGACAAGCCAGGTACAGCAGGACCGCCGGCCGCCGAGAAACGTTGAGGAGCAGGTGAAGGAACTGGAGAAGGAAGTGGACGACGCGCTCAAGGAGGAAGCGCGAACCATCTGCGCACAGCGGGCGCCCTACTTTGCCAACGTGCAAGCGGCCTGTGAACGACATGAGTACCAACAGCTCAAGCAACTATCCAAAGAGCGGACACCGTAGAACGGTTGTCTCCGTTCCCCATGGAACGGGTATGTCCTCTGACAGTGAACCGGAATCGACAGAGCAACTGATTCGTAATCAGCAGGTCGGTGGTTCAATTCCACTCGCCGGCGCCAGGAAATCAACGATGCCCGCTTCCTCCACAGGTACCTTCCTGACATTGGTTGCGTGGGGGTTGCGGATTCCGATATAAATCAATCCCAAGAGAAGCCTCACGCAGGCACAGGCTTTCACCATGGCAAGGAATATTCCTGGAGTCCGGTGCCCGAAATGTGGCAAACGAGCCCACCGTGTGGCTCGTGAGAGCTGGCGAGACTTCCTCTATCTCGTCCGTCGGCTGTATCCCTATCGATGCCCTGATTGCCGTACCCGCTTTTATGACTCCAGCCGTCACAGTGGCACCTACTAGTTTCTTGAGAAAGTTCCCTTCAGTCACGAGATGGTGCGTGGGGGAGGCCACTTTTAAGGCCCACCCCACCCGCCAGCGACTTGGTTCAGAACTATTGGCCGTGTTTTAGAGCAGCAATTTCCTTTTGCAGTTCCCGGATCTCTGCCTGTTGCTCTTTGATCGCCTCGACGAGAACTCCTGCCAGTCTCCCATAGTCAATGGCTCGATAGCCTTGTTCGCCCCACGTTGTGACCAGTTCCGGGAAGACCACTTCCACTTCTTGAGCGATGAGTCCGACCTCACGATGTCCGGTTGCTCGTCCCATGGCCTGATAGGTGCTGTTCCAATCAAATGCGACCCCCTTGATCTTCTCTAGCTTCGGCAACACGCTCGTTAATTGAACGACATTTTTCTTGAGTCGGATATCGGACGAGGTTGGGAAACTAGATGCATGGGCAGAACCAGCCACATCGAGCAAGTAAGCAGGACTGGTTGTCCCGATACCGATACTACCTCCGCTCGGTTGGAAGATAAGATTTCCTGGCCCTTGGGCATACCTGTTTGCTTCGATCGTCATGTCCCCGTTATTAACTGCGCTTCGGCTGATCCGCAGTTCCGTATCTGCGGTTGTTGTTTCCCGCCCAATAAGCACATCAAAACCAGTACCGGAGCCAACGACTTGGAGTGGAGCATTAGGGCTTGTCGTTCCAATGCCGACATTGCCACTCGATGCGATTCGGACCGCTTCCGTAATCGATCCTCCCCGTCGTGTGTTAAGAGTCAAATATCCATCAGTAGTTGCTGACCCATTCCAAGCTGCGTAAATAGAAGCAATGTTGGGGCCAGCACCAGAACCTGCACCGCCTACAAAAGTTAGTTCTGGACCTTCTCCTGCTGCACCACCGGAAGTATTTCTGTTTGCAAGCTGCAGAGCTGTCTGAATGCCTGTACCGTCAACACGGAACTGACCAGCGGGCGTGTTTGCAGATTGTCGAGCATCGAGCTGAAAATCGGGTGCTGTAGTTCCAATACCCACTCTGCCCGTTGAGAAAACTGCCGCATAGTTATTGGTTGCGCCGGTCGGGGCATCAACGTAGAGGGCATAGGCATTGGTGGTGTTGGCCACGGTTCCTCCAGCAATGCGGAGGGCTGAGCCTGTGGTGATGGTGGCCGGCCCGGAACCGCTCGCTGTCGGAGGGCCAGCAATATGCAGGGTCGTCCCGTTCGTGACGGTCTGGGCCGATGCCGCGCTGAGTGTGTATTGGTTGAAGAGATTGAACCGGGCATTGGTCAGGCCGCTGGAGATCGTTTGCGTGAATCCATTGGCTCGGATATCAAATAGTTCCGTGTTGGAGGTGGTATTGGGTCGGGCCACGTCCAGGAGTGCTCCGGCGGATGCGGTACCGATCCCCACATTTCCACCATCGGAGACATCGAAGAAATTGCCCGCCCAACTTGCCGGAGCGATGGCAAGCAACAAAAGGACTCCAATCGTTACACTAGCCATGATGTATCTCACCTCATTCCTCCTTGGTTGAAATGTGGGAGTGCGCAAGTACCACTATATTCCTGACATGACGAGAATCTCTCGGGTCTCTTCCCTTTATGTTTTGATGATGAAGTTGGTCACGATGAAGGGATTCATGATGTTGTGTGCCGTGCCACCGCCAGTACTGCTCGTATTAATAGTATATGTGGTGCCGCTGGTATTATCTGCTGCCAAGACGGATACTCCCGTAGATCCAGTAAAGGCAGATGTTCGAATATCGCGGTTGATCGGGTCATGACTGTGTGAGGCAAGCTCTGACACTGTCAAAGTATGGGATTGTTCTCCACCCCAGTCCCCCTGACTTCTGGCCGTTAGCGACGATCCACCCGACGGCGCACCCGATCCGCTGACTCCTCCACCCGTTCCCGTGCCTGATCCCAACGGATATCGTCCACGCAGGTCTGGTAAATTAAATGTTGTACTCCCATCACCAGCCCCGTAAGTGGTCCCGATCGTCGAAAAGAGCGTTGCATAGGTCGATCGGGAGACGGCCGACCCGTCACACAACAAATACCCTGATGGAGCCGATGAACCACCGTAGGCGAGCAGGCCCCCCGTTGGAATAATCCCGATGGATGGGGAGAGTGTGCCGCCATCATCGGAGTCCACATGCCCATGTTGCAATTTATTGCCCGCGCTAGTCGTCATCACCAACGCCAGTACGAACGTTCCTGTTAACAAAGCCATCAGCCGTGCCTTCATCGAGTGCCTCCCTGGTTAGAGCTTGGCGCAGTGCATGGTCATACGTATCTTGACCCAATCCTCCTGTCAAGGCGAATTAAACAAGTATCATTACTCAACATGACCAGTATTGGTACGGCGGCGGATGCTGTCAGTATCTAGACTGGAAGTGAACCGCAGGCAATCCAGGAGACGGAGGAAACGTGATGGATTATGAGGTTAAGAGCAGTGAGATGATAACCGTTATGTAAGCTCGCCCGCTCTAGTCAATGAGCAGGGTAGGTCCTAGCCTCCGTTTGCCGTTGTCGCTCCATTGGTTTAACCCCCATCAGTCGAGCAGACCCCGCATCCCGCCCATCCCGCAACTTTTCCCGGCTCCGATGGATCTACGGTCAAGCCCGAGTGGTCGTACCCGGTTCTTCCCCAAAATCGGCGCCGGCAGATCGGCAAGTCGATGCTTTCCATCAATTAATATTATGTGATGGGGCGCTCGGTCCGCTCCGATCCGTGAGCCGAACGCTGGACGGTTAAGTCCGCAGCCGTCCTGACCGATGAGAGTATGACGATATAATTTATAAGGACTGCGGGGCCTCCCCCGTGGCCGTGACGATCCCGCCCGAATTCATGGAGAACTCATCATGCTGAACGTGACGATGGAGGAGCCAACCGAAGAGTCGTTGAAAGGAATCATCCTGCCCCCGATGCCCGCGACCCTGACGGGCATCAACAGCGAACGCGCCAAGGCCGAGCCGAGTCTTGGCGAGATCGCCCGTCTAATCGAGCGGGACATCAGTGTCGCGGGAGCCGTGATCAAGGCCGTCAACTCGCCCCTCTTCGGCCTCCGGCGAAAGCTGGAGTCCATCTCGCAGGCGGTGTTTTTGCTGGGGCTCGATAATGTGGTGAATCTCGTGACGGCGTTGTCGCTCCGGTCGGCGATGCAGGCGGCAAAATTCCCCGACCTGGATCGGTTTTTTGACTCAGCCCAAAATGTGGCCATCATAATGTCTTCACTCGCCGGGGAACTATGTGCGATGCCGCACGGACAGGCCTATCTGCTGGGCTTGTTCCATGATTGCGGCATTCCGTTGCTGTTTCAGAAGCATCCGGAATATCTGGAGGTCATGCGGACGGCCAAGACGACCATCAATCGTTCGATCACGGCCGTGGAAGATGAGCGTATCGGCACGGACCATGCGCTTGTGGGGTATTTCGTCGCCAGGAGTTGGAAGCTGCCCAATGCCATCTGCCTCAGCATCCGCTATCATCATAGCGCCTACGATCTGCTTGCGGCGAGCAAGCGGACGGACCAGCGGGACGAGGACATCGAGGCCCTCACGAACGCGGCCGCGCTCCTGGCGATGGCGGAAATCATCAATTATCGCCTCGGCCACCGGGAGGAATTCCATGACTGGGACCTTGCCGGGCCGTCGGTCCTCGCCCACTTTGATTTAACGCCACAGGCATTCGAACTCCTGGAGAAGGACACCTGCGAGAAACTCGCCGACGCATGAGCGTGCGGGCACGCGGCTTCAACCGCGCACGAATCCCACCTCACGGCACGGCTTGTCGGCTTCTGTGGGCAGGAGCCCCGCAGAGCTCTTGCGCGTCGGTTACGTCGAGGTTGCAGATCGCGGCCATATCCTCCGGTCCTCCGGCTAAGCCCCCTTAAAGGCGCTCCCTCTCGCAAAGGCCATCCTGCGTTTCAGGGGGGTCTTATTGAGCCCCGACTCTTTCCTTGCAGCGGCCCGCCTCAACTCGCGACCGGCTCTGTACCAGCTCGGAGCAGTTCAGGTACACTGGGCCGTCACGCCTCCGAACCATGTGTGGGAGAATAAACAGATGAGCGGGAAAGACGGTGCCCAGCAGCGCGATCAACGATTGATGAACTTGATGTATCGAGCCCACCCCTGGCACGGGGTCTCCATCGGAGACGAGGCGCCGGAGGTGGTGACGGCCTACATCGAAATCGTGCCGACCGACACGGTCAAATACGAAGTGGACAAGGTGAGCGGCTTCCTCAAGGTCGATCGTCCGCAGCGCTTCTCCAACCTCTGTCCCGCCTATTATGGGCTGGTGCCGCAAACCTTCTGCGGCGAGCGGGTCGCCGCCATGTTCGCCGCGCGGGCGAGTAAGCAGGGCGTGGTCGGCGACGGAGATCCCCTCGACATCTGCGTCCTCACGGAGAAGACCATTCCCCACAGCGACATTCTTCTCACGGCCCTGCCCATCGGCGGCCTCAGCATGTTGGACGGAGGTGAAGCGGACGACAAGATCATCGCCGTCATGAAAGACGACGCGGTCTACGGCGGCTATACCGATATCGCCAATTGCCCGCCGACCTTGATCGACCGCCTCCAGCACTACTTCCTCACCTACAAGCACGCGCCGGGGACCACGCAACACAAGGTCCAGATTACGAGCGTCTATGGCAGGGGGGAAGCGTTGAAAGTGATCCGCGCCAGCCATGCCGATTACCGGGCGCATTTTCCGGAACTGGAATCGCGCTGGCCGAAGAATCTGGCTTGAAGAAAAGCCGCGACTGAAGAACAGAGGCGGGGGTAGCAGGGCGCCCCGCTTCTCCGGCGAATTTCGCTCAGGGCCCTGCTACCCCTTCATGACTGCGCTAAAGGGAGAGAGGGTGGCGGGGACAAGCCGCTCGTAGACTTGTCCCCGCTCGGAGGTATCAGCCACCCGGTCGGATTGACAGGACTCCCCATACCACGTAGCCTATCTCATCTCCAGCCGGCAGGTTCCTGAATCCAGGACGGGCCGCTCCATGTCCAGACGCATCACCATCGTCCAGGGCCATCCCGATGCCCAGGCACGCCATTTCGGCCATGCGCTGGCGGACGAGTATACGAAGGGCGGCGAAGACGGGGGCCACGAAGTCAAACGCCTCGAGGTCGCCAAGATGGAGTTTCCCCTCCTGCGGACCAAGGAGGAGTTTGAGCAAGGCCGGCCGCCGGACTCAATCCGGCTGGCCCAGGAGGCGATCGCCTGGGCGGACCATCTCGTCATCCTTTATCCGCTCTGGCTGGGCGACATGCCCGCCCTCCTCAAAGCGTTCTTTGAACAAGTCTTTCGCCCCGGCTTCGCGTTCACCCCGGGGGAGCGGAGGCGCTTCCCGAAGAAGCGCCTCACCGGCAAGTCGGCCCGCATTGTCGTCACCATGGGCATGCCGGCCTTCGTCTACCGATGGTTATTGCTCACCCGTAGCCTCAAGAGCCTGGATCACATTCTCCGATTCTCCGGCATCGGTCCCATCAACAGCACCGTGATCGGGACGATAGAAGGGATGACCGACAAGCAGCGCGCGGGATGGCTCGACCGCCTGCGGGCGTTGGGGGAGCAAGGGAAATAGGCTGTCACAGAGGAGGGGCCCATGTCGCGAATCAAGGCACTCAGAGCGTCGCTCGACAAGAAGTTGGATGCGTTGGAGCACCAGGCGCTGGCGCTGGAAGCCCAGCTGACGCAGACGAAGGAACAGGGGTTGCAGCGGCTGGAGGAGCGCAAGCAGCAGCTGCGGGACGTCTTGAAGCAGGTCCAGGCCGAGGTGCAGAAGTCGAAAGGGGTGGCGGAGCAGGCGAAGGGCGAGGTGCAGGCCAAGCTCGAACACCTGCAAGTGCAGTTGGCGCTCGGCAAGGCGGACGCCCGTGACACGTTCGAGGAGCAGCGGACGAAGATTCTGAAAGCCCTGCGCGAGTTCGAAGCCGCGGCGGACCAGAAACTGATCGGGGCCGCGTTCGAAGTGGGCTGGCTGTGGGAGGATCTGGTGGGCCGGGCCAGTACCCTGGAGGCGGAGCTGGACGCGCTGAAGGGCCGGTTTGAGGTCGAGAAGGCCAAGCAGCAGGCCACGCTGGAATCCAAGAAGCAGGAGCTGCTCGCCAAGCTACAAACGTTCAAGACCCAGCTCAAGGAGAAGCGTAAGGTGGCGCAGGCGAAAGCCGACACCTTTGAGATCGACATGCGCGAGGGGCTGGACCAAATCAAGGCAGGCTTTAAGAGACTCTTCGAATAATAGCTGGACGCCTCGTGCGTCTTGTTGGCACTTTAAGAATCGCGGATGACGAACGGCAGGAATGGCGGCCTGGTTACTCCCCTTGCTCGCGCAACGCGCGGCCTCAGAAGGCCCTCGTTGGACGCGCGCAGTGAGGGATCAACCAGACCGCCTTAGAGAAAGGACTTCAGCCTTTGGAGGGAAAGAGGGGTGGCGGGAACGCGTCGCTGATGGACCCGTTCCCGCTCGGAACATTAAGGAGACCCTGTGTACTCATTTACCATATAGGGTTATAATTCCTGTCCAGCGGAGGCTATGTGGGCGACAAATCAGCTATAGAGTGGACCGACGCTACCTGGAACCCTGTGACTGGTTGCTCAAAGGTCAGTCCGGGCTGCAAGAATTGCTATGCCGAGAGGCTGGCTGCTCGTCTCAAAGCGATGGGCAATCCACGCTACGCCAATGGCTTTGATGTCACCCTCCACGGGGATCAATTAACGCTCCCTCTGCGATGGAAGCAACCCAAGAAGATATTCGTCAATAGTATGAGCGATCTCTTCCATGAAGAGGTTCCGGACGACTTCATAGTAAAAGCATTTGAGATCATGGAGCAAGCTCATTGGCATCGCTTTCAAATTCTCACTAAGCGGGCAGAGCGATTGGCGGAGCTTGCGCCGAAACTTCCTTGGCCAAAGAACGTATGGCAGGGAGTGTCAGTGGAGAATGACGATTACACGTGGAGGATCAAATATCTATTGCAGGCTCCAGCTGTTGTACGCTTCCTCTCAATTGAACCCTTGCTAGGTCCAATTTCTAACCTGCCGTTGAAGGGAATATCCTGGGTGATTGTCGGAGGTGAAAGCGGGCCAAATTATCGCCATGTTGAAGCCGACTGGGTTCGCGAGATACGGGACCAGTGTGTCCATGCCCAGGTGCCATTCTTTTTTAAGCAGTGGGGTGGAATTACCTCAAAGGCAGGAGGCCGACGGCTAGATCGCAGAGTTTGGAGTGAAATGCCAGAGACAGAGATTAGTTTGCAACAAACAAGTCTGGTTTAATCTCACCGAATGCCACCTCGCACTACTCGCTGGCCCATTGAGCCACACACTCAGGCAAAACATCTTATTCTTGAGAGGTATCTGAAGGCATGGTTGCCAATAATGGCAAGCTTCAATGGACGTATTGTGTACATTGATGCCTTTGCAGGTCCTGGAAGGTATAGCAAAGGAGAAGAAGGGTCACCGATTATTGCATTGAAGACCCTTCTCGGTAATCCCCTTTTTCAGTCGCCAAAAAGACGATGCGATGTAGGCTTCTTCTTCATCGAAGAGGATCAAGAGAGAGCGGCGGCCTTAACAGAAGAACTGAACCAATTAGAAGCACAATTTCCGATCCCCAAGTGGGTTAGTTACGAAGTCATAAACGGAGAGTTTGCTTCCGAGATGACAAAGCTTCTTGATGCAATTGAGCGCAGAGGAAAACTGCTTGCCCCAACCTTTGCTTTTATCGATCCGTTTGGGTATAGCGGCGTACCCCTCGACGTCATAGCACGTATGGCTCGTAATCCGAGTTGCGAGTGTCTCATAACGTTTGTATACGAATCGATTGTTAGACACGGGGGCAAACCAGAAGACTGGATCCAAGCGCACATCGATAAACTCTTTGATACAAACGAGTGGAAATCTCTGCTTGCTGGGCCTGATCCCAAAGAACGCATGGTCAAGATGATTGAACTTTATCGTAAGCAGCTTACGGACAAAGCAAAATTTAGATTTGTTCGAACTTTTTCCATGTTTGATCGAAGCAATCAAGCCGAGTACGTTCTGTTTTTTGGAACAAATAACCGAAAAGGGCTAAGCGTGATGAAGCAAGCAATGTGGAAGGCTGATCCGCTAAGTGGGCAGATATTCTCTGATAAAACGGATGCCGGGCAGATGGTACTATTGCAATCCGGTGAGGATCTTGGACTTCGTTATCAATTGCAAGAAAAGTTTAGAGGACAAGGTTTTGTAGCCATTGGAGAAATCGAGAGATTTGTACTGGAAGAAACCGCTTATTCAGAAGCGATGCATCTTAAACAAAAAACTCTCGCTCCAATGGAGAGAGAATCCATACCGCTTATCAAAGTACAAAGGCCACTTGGCAAACAGAACCGAAAAGGGACTTACCCAGAAGGCACAACAGTCATGTTTCTATGAGACGGAGATAAAGTATCAGGAGCCATTTCCTGAAACCACTGTCTGTTCATCCTGCCAGGAATCTGATCGTCACTTCTCCTCCCACTAAACGTCGATCACCCTCGATGCGGCGTAGTTAGCGACACATGGAACGGGGCGAAGCGTTAAAGGCGATGGGTTTGCAAGCGGCCCATCGCCTTTCTGTTTTTTTCTTCTCGGCGGCGTCTCTACACTTTTAGGCGAGGTCGTTGGGGGCGGCCTCAACTGCGCGCATCCTAATCAGCCTCTTTCACCTAAAAGGATGCCCTGTTGGTCCAACTGCGGCCGTCGAGCGAGGCCCTTCTGAGGGCGCGCGCTCCGGGAGCACAGGACCAATAGGGCGTCCTCCTCCCACCTTCTGCGAGCACAGAGATCGCCCCCAAATGGCCTCGCCCCCCTTCCTCCTTCGTCAGCCGACGCTCTTAGAAACTTTGGAAACGAGAGGCCGCATGCCTCCGTCCATTTCTTCGTCAGCCGCAGTTCTGATAAGACTGAAGGTAAGAGGTCGCAGACCCCGGCTCTCCAATGCCATCGCTTCAGCCGTCACTTCGCGGGCGGATTCCTGTCCTGGATGATCTTCAGGTAGTCCTGCGATGCCTGCCAGCGTCGGTGTAATTTCTTTTCGAATTCGTCGAGCTTCTGCTGCTGCTCCGGTTGAAGCCCCGGCTTGACGGCGGCGAGGGTCCGGTTCCAGATGGCCTCGACTTGGGGTTGCTGCTGCGCCCGCAGCGCCAGCAAATCGTCCTGCGCCTGGCTCACGATCGGTCCCAGGCTGGTTTGCTGGTCGGCGGTCAGGTCCAAGTGGCGCGTCAGCCGCTGCATCATCCATGGCTTCTTGGCCTTGGGTCCTGCTTCCCACCGGCTCTCGAGCTGGGACTGCAGGTAGCAGTGGGTGGCGACCCCGCCGATCAGCGTGCCGGACAGGAAGAGGAGGGTGAGGCCTCCCCAGACTTTCCAAGGATTCAGGCGATTCATGGCGTCTCCTTTTTCTCCTGTTGGCTCACAGATCGGACAGCGAAGCCACGAGCGTCTCGGCCGGATCGTCGAACAAGAGCGAGGCGACGAGGTCCGCGCTTGCCGGCTGGGCGAGCAGATAGCCGACCAGCAGGGCGGCGACGAGGCTTGCGGCCATGGCGGTCCGCCACACGAGACGATCCAGGGGGAACGAGCCGGGCGCCGGCCGTCCGGGCGACCGGCTCAGGGAGACGGCCCGCATGACCCCGGCCCGCCAGTCGGCTCCCGCGGCCGGCTCCGGCCCGGAGCGGTGGGCCGCCTGCAGGTGTTCGAACAGTTTCCGGATCTTGTCTTCGCGCGCCGGGTTCGAAGGTTTCATGGATTTCCTCGCTCCTCCACCAGCCCGAGCAGCAGGGTGCGCAGGCGCAGGCGCGCGCGATGCGCGCGCACTTTCACGTTGACCTGGCTCCAGCCCAACAGGGCTGCGGCCTCACGGACGGACAAGCCGTCGAGGTACACCAGCGTGAGCACCGTCCGATTTTCGGGGGACAACTGATCCAGCGCCCAGTGCAGCACCGCCTTGGCCTCCTGCGCGGCGGTCTGTTGATGGAACGACCGGCCGGCCTGTTCCGTCAACACGTGCTCCACCCACATCTGGCCCTCTTCGGAGAGGGCACTCATCGACGTTTCGCGCGACCGGTAGGCCTCGCGCCAGTAGCCGTAACAGGTCCGCACGGCGAGCGACGCCAGCCAGTGGTGAAACGGCGCCTGCTCCGCAAACGTCGCCAGCGAGGTGAAGGCGCGCACGAACACCTCCTGCGCGACCTCGTCGACCTGCGCGCGCGGCACGTGCCGGCCCACGATCTTGAACACCTGGGCTTGATGGCGCGCGATCAGGGTCTCGAAGGCGTCGGTCTTTCCCCCCACGACGAGCCGGATGATCTCGGCATCCGTGAGCGCCTGTTCCGCCTGTGCCATGGAGCCAGTCACGTCCTCTCGGCTGCTCGACCGCTCGGATGGGGAAACCGGCAAACCGGCCGCCCCGGCTTCCACCCGGAAAGAAACGGAGGCGGGGGTGCGGCTAGCATAGCCGAAGCCCCGCCTCTCCGCCACCGCCAGGCTATCCTTCCTGATGATGGCGCATCCGCTTCTCGCGCTCCGCCTTGACCTTCTCACGCTGTTCCGGCGTCAGCAGGGACCAGGCTTCCCGCTTGGCCTTGATGGCCGCCACGCGGAGCCCGATCTCGAACGTCTCGCTCTCCTTGACCTTGGCCTCGATGGCGGCCATGTCGGCGTTCTCCTCGTGCACCAGGGAAGTGAGCTCCCGCTCGGCCACGAGAATGTTGGCTTCGGTTCGGATCTTGGTCCGGTCGAAGTCCAGGCTCAGTTGCTTCACTTTGGACGCTTGCTCGTCCGTCAACCCGAGTTCCTTCTGATGCTTGATGAGGTGGTGGAGAAAGTGCCCGGCTCGGCCGTGCCGGCCGCCCATATCGTGCCCATGTCCGCCGCGATCGTGCCCGCCACATTCCATCTTATGTTCCATCTTATGGTGCCCGGACTCGGACCGGCCTGACGGCTCATCCGCCCGGGCGACTCCGGAGAACGTCAGGGCCAACACCATCGCGTACAACAGAGGTTTCATCGTCCGCATCATCCTGTCCTCCTCCGGCCATCGCGAGGCCGATGGCGCTGCTCTTGTTTGTGTGTGGACCGGTCGCCTTGCCGCGCAGTCTTCTTATGGAGCCAAGTCGTCATCGGGGCGGGGAAGGTTACACGGGCCGGGGCTCCACACATGGAGACGAGGGGGGCGCGTCTTTGTCGGGGGCGCGCAACTCAGTGGATTCGCTCAGCCGGTTCGGTTAGAATCCGCCGCAATGCCCGATCCGACCGGCTCTCAAGCAGCATCGGTTCCCGCCCAGGATGAAAACCATACGGTGGTCCGAGCCGCCGGGATGATCGGCGTCGCCACCCTGTCCAGCCGCATCCTCGGCTTCATCCGCGACATGGTTCTGGCCCGCCTGTTCGGCGCGACGCCGGCGGCCGACGCCTTTTTCGTCGCTTACCGGATTCCGAACCTGCTGCGCGAACTCTTTGCCGAAGGCTCCATGTCCTCCGCCTTCATCCCGGTCTTCACCGAATACCACGCCAAACGGGAGCAGCGCGACGCCTGGGAGCTGGCCAGCGCGGTCTTCACGACGCTGCTGACGATCCTGACCGGCATCACGCTGCTCGGCATCCTGGCCTCGCCCGCGATCGTGTGGCTGCTGGCGCCGGGGTTCCACCAGGACCCGGCCCGTCTGGCCATGACCACGCTGCTCACCCAAATCATGTTTCCCTACCTCCTGTTCATCAGCCTGGCGGCCCTGGCCATGGGCGTGCTGAACTCGCTGCGCGCCTTTGCGGCGCCGGCCTTTTCCCCGGTGCTGTTCAACGTCTGCACGATCGCCGCGGCCCTGTTCCTCTCGCCGCTGCTGAGTGAGCCGATTTTGGGCGTGGCCGTCGGGGTGGTGGTCGGGGGCGCCGCGCAGTTCGTGATGCAGCTTCCGGGGCTCAAGCGGCGCGGGTTTCTGTTCGGCTGGCGGTTCGAACCGGGCCATCCCGGCGTCAAACGGATCGGCGCGCTGCTGGTGCCGTCGCTCCTGGGCATGTCGGTGACGCAAATCAACATCACGGTCAGCACGGTCTTGGCCTCGTTCTTCGCCGGGGCGCCGACCTATTTGTTTTACGGGATGCGGCTGATCCAGTTTCCGCTGGGCATCTTCGGCGTGGCCCTGGCCACGGCCATCCTGCCGACCCTCTCCCAGCAGGCGGCCCGGGGCTCGCTCACGGAGCTGCGCGACACCCTGGGCTTCGGCTTGCGCATGATCCTGTTCATCATTCTGCCGGCGATGGCGGGGCTGATCCTGTTGCGGGTACCGATCGTCCACCTGTTTTTCGAGCACGGGACCTTCACCGCGGCGGACACGGATGCGACGGCGACGGCGCTCTTGTGTTATGCCGTGGGCCTGTGGGCCTTCGCCGGGGTGCGGATCGTCGTGACGGCCTTCTATTCGATGCAGGATACGAGGACGCCGGCCCTGGCGGCCGTGGCGGGGGTCGTCGGGAACCTGGTCCTCTCGCTGCTGCTGATGGGACCGCTGCAACATGCTGGGCTGGCCCTGGCTACGGCCCTGGCCTCCATGCTGAACGGGGCCATCCTGGTGACGGTCTTGAACAAGCGGCTGGGCGGGATCGACTGGGCCTCCGTGGGCCGCTCGGCTGGACGCAGCCTGGTCGCACTGGCGCCGGTGGTACTGGCTTCCGCCTGGGTGGCCGGGGCCTCGGTCTGGACCCATGAGGGTAATTGGATCGCCAAGACGGTGATGCTGCTGGTGGGCGTCGGCTTGAGCATGACCGGCTACTTCGGCGCCCATGCGCTGATGCGCTCGCCGGAGCTGGATGTCGTCTGGAATATCGTGAAACGACGGATAGGCGTGAAGCGTTGAGCACAGAACGAAGGACGAGATACGAACGACGAGCGACGAACCACGCGGCAGGCCTCGCGACGTCGGTTTTTCAGACGGCGCTGGGTTGGATGGGTGTCGCTGTCTCTCCGCTTGGAGTGGCGAGAATCGTCCTGCCGCAGGTGTCGCGCGCGAAGGCGGAGCGAGACCTGCTGTCGGTGAACTCGGCGCCCCTCCGAGAGCATGAGGCCCTGGCCCTGTTGGCTCAGGCGCAGGCACAGCTGGTGGAATTTCTCGCGGGGAAGAGGCGGACGTTGGACTTGCCGCCGGACCTCTCGCTTGGAACCCCCTTCCAACGCAAAGTCTGGCGGGCGGCGCTCCGCATTCCCTATGGCCGGGTCCGTTCCTACAAGTGGATCGCCGTCCGGGTCGGGGGCGGTCGCTATGCGCGGGCGGTGGGCCTGGCGCTGGGCGCGAATCCCGTGCCGATCCTGGTGCCCTGCCATCGCGTCGTGGCGCAGGACGGGTCGCTGGGCGGGTTCTCCTGCGGCCTGCCGGCCAAGCGGAAGCTCCTGACGCTGGAAGGCACGCTGAAACAACTCAAGAGCTGACAAGAGCATATGGCGTATAGCGGATGGCAGGAGAAGAAAAGAGAAGAGCTGATGGCTTATGGCCGGAGGAGTTGGAGATGGTGTTCTTAATTTCTGGCCATACACTCTTATTTTCCTCCGGCCATGGGCCATAAGCCATATGCTCTTGCTTTCTTCCGGCTATCAGCCATATGCCATCAGCCATATGCTCTTAATCCCATGAAGGCCGTCATCCAACGCGTGTTGTGCGCGACGGTGCTTGTGGATGGCGCGACGGTCGGGGCGATCGGCCCTGGGCTGCTCGTGCTGCTCGGCGTGGCCAAGGGAGACGGGGAGGACGAGGTCCGCTACATGGTCGAGAAACTCTCGACGCTCCGCATCTTCAGCGACCAGGCGGGCAAGATGAACCTGGCGGTGAGCGAGGCCGGCGGCTCGTTGTTGGTCGTCTCGCAGTTCACGTTGCTGGGCGACACGGCCAAGGGCCGCCGTCCCGGCTTCGATCAGGCCGCGCCGCCGGAGCTGGCCCGGGCCCTCTACGAGCAAGTGGTCAACGGGCTCAAGCTCCTGGGCCTCCACGTCGCCACCGGCCGTTTCGGCGCCCACATGGCGGTTGAGCTCGTCAACGACGGCCCGGTGACATTGATCGTGGACAGTGGCAAGGGCCGCTCGTCCGAGTCGGGCTAGCCCGCATGATTCATGCGGGCTAAAGTCCCGGCCCGGTCTGCCGATACAGGAGACAGGCAGGGCAGTCAGGCGCGGAACCGCTCGAATCGCTTGCGGACGACGAGGGAGCTTGGTATAGAAGGGACAGCACAGGGAGGTGGCCATGGCGACGTGCATACCTGAGCATCACCCGTTGCGCCGGCTCTTCGGAGCCTTGACCGAGAAGAGCTTCGCCGAGCACCTCGGCTGGCCCGACCTGAACGTCACGGACTACGTCTCCAATCTCCTCGTCGAATTCACCCACATCGACCGTCTGTACCAGGTTCGCAAGCAGCAGGGGGAACAAGTCGAGGCGGTGGTGGACCTCCTGTATGAATCCGAAGTGCTGCAAGGGGCCCAGTCCCTCGAGCAGGAACGGGACGTTCACCGCCATATCGGCGACTTCACCCTCTTCATGGCCGGGATTTTTCCGGAATACCTGCGCCGGCTGAAGACCTCCGGCATGATCTACCACAAGGATTTTCTGGTGGACTACGTGAAGACCGGCAAGCGCTCCTACGGCATCGTGGCGCAACTGGAAGACCGGCCCGATACGGGCGGGCCCCCCTTGTACCGGAAGCTGTCCGAGAACTTCGAGCTCTGCGTCACCGGCCTGGGCTTCGTCCGCAGCGACCTCGACCGGATGCAGGACCCGGCCTATCGCAACGCGAAAAACATCCTCCTGAACTAACAAGACGCGTGGAACGTCAGACCCCGCCGGTAGGTCCCAAAGTCCGAAAGTCATAAAGTCTATCAAGTCATGGGCGCGCAATCTTTGACTTGAAGACTTTTAGACTGTATGACTTGTTGCCCCCCAACCCGATCCTTCGACCTTCGGACTTTATGACGAAACGCCCCTTAATCCTGATTCACGGCGGCGCCGGGACCCGTCCGATGACGGGGGCCCAGCATGTCTGCCTCGCCGAATCGTTGCGCACCGGCTATGAGCGGCTCCGCGAAGGCGCCGCGGCCCTCGACGCGGTGGAGGCGGCGATCCGCTTGCTGGAAGCCTCGGGACTCTTTAACGCCGGGGCCGGCGCCCGCTTGCAACTGGACGGGACCCGCCGGATGGACGCCTCGCTCATGGAAGGGCGGGGGCTCGGAGCCGGGGCCGTCGCCGGGATCGAATCGGTGCGCCATCCCATCACTGCCGCCCGGCTGGTGATGGAGCGGACGGAACATGTCCTCCTGACCGGCCCGCCCGCCACCAGACTGGCCTTGCATTTCAAGCTGGCAAGACAGGCTCGTCCCACTCCCGAACAACGCAAGGCCCTGCAGGCGGACATCCGGAAGATCGGCCGGCCGGCCGGCGCCGCCGGCACCTCCACCGGAGGCGTCACGCTCATGTTGCCCGGGCGCGTGGGTGACACGCCCTTGATCGGCTGCGGCTGCTATGCCGACGACGAGGCGGGGGCGGTCTCCATGACCGGCGTCGGCGAGGGCATCATCCGTCTGGCCATGGCCAAGACGATCACCGACCGGATGGCCTCCGGCGCCACGCCGGTTGCGGCGGTCCGCTGGGTGCTGAGGCAGCTCGGCTCCCGCATACGGGGACAGGCGGGGGCATTGGTGCTGGCCCCCAACGGGCGATTCGCCATCCGGCACAATACGCCCTACATGGCCGCCGGCTCTTGGGATGGGCGGGGAAAGCCGGTGGTTAAAGACTGCTTCGGGTAGGTTAAGGCTAAGGTTGAGGTTGAGAGGTGCGCTCCGGTATTCTTAACCTGAACCTTGCCTTAGGCGGTGAATGAAATGAGCCGAGCGATCTTCCATCTCGCCTTTCCGGTCACGAACCTTGCGGAAGCCAAACGCTTCTATGTCGAGGGGCTCGGTTGTTCGTTGGGGCGTGAGTCCCGCAGCGCCGTGATCCTCGACTTGCAGGGCCACCAGATCGTGGCGCAGCTCACCACCCAGCCGCTGGTTCCCCAACAAGGCATTTACCCGCGCCATTTCGGCCTGGTCTTCACCGCCGAAGCGGACTGGCAGGCCATCGCCGATCGGGCCAAGGCCCGGGGTCTGACGTTCTACCAGGAACCACGCCGTCGCTTCCCCGGCGCGAGGATCGAGCACGCGACCTTCTTTCTCGAAGACCCCTTCCACAATCTGCTGGAATTCAAGTGGTACCGACACGAGTCGGCCATCTTCGGCGAGCGGGATTCCACGGAGGTCGGCGACCTCACAGAACCCCGCTAGCGGCGGTCCTTGGCCCTCAATGCATCCATCTGAGAATTTGGGCCTGGCGATAGGCGAGGTAGGAGGTCATCTTCAGCGGGTCGTGGCGCAGGGGCGAGGGCAGGATCGCCGCCAACAGGGCCGCTTCCTCTTCGGTCAGTTGCGCCGCCGGCTTGCCGAAGTGGTGCTGCGCCGCGGCCTCCGCGCCATAGACGCCCTGTCCCCATTCGGCGACATTCAAATAGATTTCCAAGATTCGTTTCTTGCTCAGGTGCCGTTCCAGCGAGCGGGCGATCAGGGCCTCGTGGACTTTGCGCAAGAGGTTCTTCTCGGACGAGAGGTAGAGGTTCTTGGCCAGTTGCTGGGTAATGGTGCTGCCGCCGCGAGCGAGTTTCCCCGACTTGATGTTGCGGACGGTCGCCTCCTGGATGCCGCCCCAGTCGAACCCTTCGTGCTGGAAGAACGAGGCATCTTCGGACACGATCACCGCTTTCTGCAAATGGGGCGAGATGCGGGACAGGGGCACCCAGGTCCAGCGGGGCGTGACGGGCCGGTCCTCCCGCTGCGCGGCGGCGCGGGCCTCGAGCAGCGCGGTGGTGGTCGGATTGCCCTTGGCCAGAGCGGCGATGTCGGGAAAGGTGAGCCACCACCAGCCTGCGATCCCGCCCAGCGCCAGCGCCGCGAGCAACAGCAATCGAAGCAGAAGTCGCGTGAGCCGGCGGCGCAGATTTGACTTACTCATGGGCGGATGATACAGGAGAAGCCGTCGGCTTTCAGCTATCAGCCCTCGGTTCAACAAGCCGGTCGGTCGCGCTCATCTTCTACCGGCAGCTCGTCGTTTCTTGGCTGACAGCTGACCGCTGAGAGCTGAGGGCCAGAATGAAGATCCTGTCCGCGGAATTCCTGCGCAGCTGCGTCGGACCCGATGATTTTCCCAAGGACCAAACGCCCGAGATTGCCTTCGTCGGCCGGTCGAATGTGGGGAAGTCGTCCCTGATCAACTCCTTGCTCAACCGTAAAAAGCTGGTGAAGGTGAGCCGGACGCCGGGGAAAACCCGCGCCGTGAACTTTTTCCACGTGGCCACGGCCGACCCCCGGCTGAAGAGTTTTTACCTGGTGGACCTGCCGGGCTACGGCTACGCGAAAGCCTCCAAATCGGTGATCGCGGAGTGGGGGCCGATGATCGAGCACTACCTCACGGCCCGGCCGGAACTCCGCGCCGTGTTTTTGCTCCTGGATGCGCGGGGCACCGAGGACCACGACGTCTCCACCTATGCCTGGCTCTGCGACCACGTGCAACGGCCGGTGCTGGTGCTGACGAAAAGCGACAAACTGTCGCGCAGCGAGCGTGGCGCCAGCCTGGCGGCCGTCCGTGAAGCCTTCCGGCTGTCGGAGGCGGATCGGTGCGTCCCCTATTCCTCGGTCACGCACGAAGGGCGGGACGAACTCTGGCAGGCGATCCGCGCGGCGGCCAGTCCCGCGCATTCAGCTCTCAGCCTTCAACCGTCAGCTCATAAGCTGAAAGCTGATCGCTGACCGCTTCCCTAAAACTTCACCTCGATATACGCCTTGTTCTTCAGCTCCTTGAGCCAGGACTGGAACCCATCCTCGTTCTTTTGCCGGTAGACGAGTCCCTGGATCTCGGTCCGGACTTCGGCGAAGGGCCGGAAGCCGGTCGGACTCTTCTCGTCCAGGCGGAGGATGTGCAGCCCCTGCGGCGTCTCGACCGGCTCGCTGAGCTGCCCGACCTCCAGGGTCGCGAGGGCCCGCTCGATCGGGGGGAGGAGTTCCCCCTGGCGGACGAAGCCGAGCGCGCCGCCCTTCGTCGCTTCCGGGCCGTCCGAATAGCGCATGACCATGTCGGCGAACTCCGCCCCCTGCTTGAGCTCGGCATAGGCGGCCTGGGCCCTGGCACGGACCTGGGCCCGGTCCTCGCCGGCCCGCGGGACGAGCAGAATCTGGCTGATCCGGTATTCGTCGGGCAGCAGGAACCGGCTCTGGTGCTGCATGTAATACCGCTGTAATTCGATTTCCGCCACCATCAGGTTGCTGCGGACCTCCCGGTCCACGATTTTCAACAGGACGATCTGTTCCCGGACTCCGCGCTGGACGGCCGGATTGGACTCGTCGAGCTTTTCTCCCTGCCGCTGCATTTCCTTGATGGCGGACTTCACCTCCTCATCCGGCGCCTCCACGCCGCGGACCTTGGCGGTTTGCAGCTGGAGCCTCGTCTCGATCATCTTGGTCAATGTGTCCAGCTCGGTCTGCCGGATGCGGCGCTCCAGGTCGGCCCCACGGTACTGTGCGCGGAGACGGACCTCGACGGCTTCCGTTTCCGCCTTGAGTTCCGACAGCATGATGAGCTCGGTGTTGACGACCGCCACGATGCGGTCGGCGAGGACGGCGGCGTCGGCGGGCGGGGGCGTGGCGGGGGCGGTGCCCAGGAGCACGCACAGCACCACGGCCGCCGCCCGCAGGGCGACGCGGAGCAGGGGACGCGGAAGTCTGTGCGTTGACGCGATGCCTGGCAACATGGAGCGAGAACGATCCGTCCGGCTGATCGGCCGGCCGTATACCGAACCGAAACGGGATTGGCTAGGGAGCCGGCGCGGCGGGAGGCGGACCGGCATCCTCGGTGACGAAGCGGGAGGCTTCGACCATCCGGATCGCCGCCGTTCCCCGCAGCCTCGAGAGCAGGGCTTCAAACTGCTGGCGCTCTTTTTCCGCATAGAGTTCTTGTCGCAGCCGTTCCCGCACCGCGGCGACTTCCGCCGCGCTCTCCGGTTCGCGGCCGATCAGCTTGACCAGATGGAACCCCGAGGCGGTTTCCACCGGCTCGCTGACCATGCCGGGCTTCAGCGCCAGCAACGCGGTATCCACGGCCGGCTCCACCCATCCCGGACGGTAGGAGCCCAGATCGCCGCCCCTGTATTTCGTGGCCTGATCCAGCGAGAAACGCACCGCGAGCCTGGCGAAGTCCGCTCCGAGGTCCAGCTGCCGCTTCAGATCCCTGGCCTGTTCCTCGGATTTGACCAGGATGTGCGCCGCCCGCATCTGGTCCGCCGCGTGCAACTCGGCCTGGTGGAGCGCGTAGTAGCCCTCCAGCTCTTCCTTGGAGAACGCCACCTGCGCCGTGACCGCCGCCTTCATGAGCTCGTCCAGCGCCAGCTGCTCCTTGACCCGCTCCAGCCGCTCGATCGCACGCGGGGTCCGGTCCAACCCGAGCTTGCGCGCCTCCTGCAGCAACAGCTCCCGCGAGATCAGATCGTCGAGAAACTTGCGTCGGCCTCCTTCGCTTTTGTAACGGGCCTGCACGGAGGCCGGCAGCTCCGACCAACGGTACTCGAATTCGTCCCGGGTGATGGGTTTGCTGTTGACGATCACCAGGACACGAGATTCGTCCTCGCCCGGGTCGCAGCCGGCGAGGCCGATCAGGGCCGCCACGCACGGGAGAAGCGCCCAGCGCAGGACCAGTCCTGTCGGCGTGACCCGTCTCCCCGTCGGATGACCGCTGCTCCGCTGTGCGTCCATGCCCCTCTGTGCAGATCCCTTGTCCAGAGCCTCAATCGGCCGCTCAGCTAGGTATCACAGACGGTCAGGGTTTGCAAGGCTCTGTTCAGTTCGGGGAATTGCGTGAGCCAGTCTCCCGCCGGCAGTTGCAGCTCGAAGGCCTGGGGGGAGAGCAGCCGGAACCGCCGTTGATACCGGTCCATCAGCCGCCGGATGCCGGCCTCCGGCAGCGGGGCCTTCGGGTCGAAGGTCAGCACCGCCGCCGCCGTCTTCACCTCCACCGAGGCCAGGCGCAGGGCCTTGGCCTGCAGGCGGATCTGCATGACTTCGAACAGGCGCTCGACCGGGTCGGGCAGCGGTCCGTACCGGTCCTGCACTTCCCCGTGGAGCAGGGCGAGGTCGCCCACTTGCGCCGTGGACGACAGCCGTTTGTACAGCGAGAGGCGCTGGTGGGCGTCCGCCACGTACTCGTCCGGAATGAAGGCCGAGACGTGCAGGTGCAGGGTCGGATCGAACTCCTCCTCGACCACCGTGCCCTTCAGGCGCTGCACGGCCTGCTCGACCATTTGCAGGTACAGGTCCAGTCCCACGGCGGCGATGTGCCCCGATTGCTGCTTGCCGAGCAGGTTGCCGGCGCCGCGGATTTCCAGATCGGCCGCCGCGATGCGGAACCCCGCGCCGAGTTCCGTGAACTCCTGGATCGCCACGAGGCGCTTCTGCGCATCGCCGCTCAGGGTCCCTTCGTCGGGCACGAAGAAGTAGGCGTAGGCCTGGTGGCCGGCCCGGCCCACCCGGCCCCGCAATTGGTAGAGCTGCGCGAGCCCGAAGGTGTCCGCCCGGTTCACGAGGATCGTGTTCGCATTGGGCACGTCCAGGCCCGACTGGATGATGGCCGAGGCGATGAGCACGTCCGCGTCCCGCTTGATGAACTTCAGCATGACCGCTTCCAGCAACCGTTCATCCATCTGCCCGTGGGCCATGACGATCCGCGCCTCCGGCACCAGTTGTTGCAGCCAGGCGCCGATCTTCTCCATGGTCTGGACCCGGTTGTGGACGAAGAAGGCCTGGCCGCCCCGGCCCAGCTCCCGGACGATCGCTTCCCGGATCGTCGCGTCGTTGAAGCGCAGAACCTGGCTTTTGATCGAGAGGCGGCCCATCGGCGGCGTTTCGATGACCGACAAGTCGCGGACGCCGGACATGGCCATTTGCAGGGTCCGGGGAATCGGCGTGGCGGTCAGGGTCAGCACGTCCACCTGCGTCCGCATCTGTTTGAGCCGCTCTTTGTGGCGGACCCCGAACCACTGTTCCTCGTCGATGATGACCAGCCCCAGGTCCCGGAACTGCACGTCCTTCTGGAGCAGCCGGTGCGTGCCGATCACGACGTCCACGGTGCCGGCCGCCACCTCCTTCAGCGCCGCCTTGATCTCCTTGGGGCTCTGGAACCGGGAGAGCATGGCGACTTTCGCCGGAAACGGCGCGAAGCGTTGCGAGAAGTTTTCGTAATGTTGCTGGGCCAGGAGGGTTGTGGGGACGAGCACGGCGACCTGCTTATTGTGCTCCACCGCCTTGAAGGCCGCGCGCATGGCGACTTCCGTCTTGCCGTAGCCCACGTCCCCGCAGACCAGCCGGTCCATGGGCTTGGGCGCTTCCAGGTCGCGCTTGATGTCCTCGATGGCGCGGAGCTGGTCCTGCGTCTCCTCGAACTCGAAGGCCGCCTCGAACTCGTGGGTCAGGGTGCTGTCGCCGCCGTACTCGCGGCGGTGGACCACCTCGCGGTTGGCATAGAGATCCACCAGCTCGTGGGCCATCTCCTCGATGTCCTTCTTGATCTTGGCCGTGGTCTTCGCCCAGCTGGTGCCGCCCAATCGGTCCATGCGGGGCCCCTGGCCCTCCGCCCCACGATACCGCTGGACTTGGTTGAGCCGGTCCAGCGGGACGTAGAGCGTATCGCCGCCGGCGAACTCCAGGATCAGATAATCACTCTCGAAGTCCTGCACGGACAACCGCTTGAGACCCTGATACCGGCCGATGCCGTGCTGCACGTGCACGACGTAGTCGCCGACGCTCAGGTCCTCCAGCGAGGACAGGAAGGTGGCGGTCTTGCTCTTGGGCGCCGGCCGGTGGCGCAGGCCCTTGGCGAACAATTCCTCTTCGGTGATGATCGCGCAGCGGCCTTCGGCAGAGACGAAACCGCTCGACAGATCGCCCTGCAGCAGATAGAAGGGCTGCTTCTTCAGCGCGCCCTGGGACCAAAATTGCGGCTTCCAGGGCACGGCGGGCAGGTCGTGCTCCGCGAAGAGCGCCAGCAGACGATCCACCTGGCCGCGGCTGCGCGCAACAATCAGCACCATCCCCTGGGTCCGGAGGCGATCCAGCAGGGCCAGGGTCTCGGAGAAGGGCGTGCCGCGCTGGGCCAGCCCCACGCTGGCCGGAGACTGGGCGGGAAAGGGCAGGGCCGGCTCCCAGGACCCGTCGGGGGCTGCCAGCGGTTCCGTGGCGAGGGCGGGCCAGGGCTCCATCCGTTGCCGGAGTTCGTCCCACCGGAGGTAGAGCCGGTCCGGGGGCGGGTAGGGATGCGGGCCGTTCTGGCCTCCATGGCGGCCGTAGGCCTCCGCGATCTCCTGGTGGAACAGCGCGGCTTTCTCGCTCAGGCTCTTCGGCTGATCCAGGACCACCAGCGGCTGGCCGTGAAAATAATCCAGCAGCGAGGCCATGTGTGGGTAGACGTGCGGGCCGCGCCACTCCGCGTCGGGCGGCAGGGCCTCCAGGGCCTCGGGCTGCCCGTCGGCATGGATCAATTCACGCGCCGGAAGCAGCCAGGCCTGGTTCATCTTGGCCGTGGATTTTTGCGTGGCCGTGTCGAAGCAGCGGATGGACTCCACCGTGTCTCCCAGGAACTCGACGCGCAGCGGGTCGGGAAAGGCGGTGGAAAAAATATCCACGATGCCGCCGCGGATGCTGAACTCGCCGGGGATTTCCACGACCGAGGCCCGGCGATAGCCGAGCCGCAGCAGGCGCGAGGTCAGCGCCTCGCGCTCGACGGTGTCCCCGGGCCTCAGCGGCAGGCAGGCCGAGCGGAAGACCTCCGGCGGGAGCAGGCGTTGCAGGAGCGCCGGCACGGAAGTGACGAGCAGCGTCGGGGCTTGGTCCGTCAGGCGGCGGAGGGTCCGCATCCGGCGCCCGATCAACTCCACGTGCGGCGGCGTGGCCTCGTAGGGCAACGTTTCCCATTCGGGAAAGAGAGTCAGCGGCTCGGGGGACCGACCGAGCAGGGCGAAAAAGAAACGGAGGTCCTCGTGGAACCGCTCGGCTCCGTCGTCCGTGGCGGCGACGATCAGCCAGGACGCCTCCTCGCTGGCTTGCGCGAGCAGGGTGAGGGCCAGGGCCGGCGTCGAACCCTGCAGACCGGTCAGGCAGGGCCGGCCCGCGATGCGTTCAAGCGCATCCAGGATCGGCTTGAGGACGGTCTCCCAATGGGACGCGATGTGGCCGGCAGTGGGCATGGGAATGATGGTGCAACGTTAGACGTGAAACGTACGGGGTGGCCCGTCGGAAAGCGCGGAGCGCGCGGTCACTTTTTCATCACCCGTTCACGTCTCACTTTTCACGCTTCACGCCCTCACGGATTTTGTTGATGAGGCTGGTGGTGGACGCGCCGGGAACCAGGGGAATCGTCCGGACCGTCCCGCCCCGGGCCTCCACGGTCTCGCGGCCGACGATCTGCTCCGGGGTCCAGTCGCCGCCTTTCACGAGGACGTCGGGCTGGAGCTCGGCGATGAGGCGGCCCGGGTCCGGCTCGCCGAACAGGACGACGTAGTCGACGCAAGCCAGGGCCGCGAGAACCTCGGCCCGCTGGTCTTGCGGCACGATGGGACGGTCCGGACCTTTCTGCAGGACCCGGACGGACTCGTCGCTGTTCACGCCGACCACCAGTAAGTCGCCCAGCGCCCGCGCCGCTTCCAGGTACCGGACGTGGCCCACGTGCATTAAGTCGAAGCAGCCGTTGGTGAACACGATCCGCTCGCGTCGTGCCCGCCGGGTCGCCAGTTCCGCCGCCACCTCGCCGCGACTCTTGATCTTCTCCCGCATGGGGACATCTTACTCAAACCCTCTGGGCAAATCCTAGCAGGATGTTGCAAACGGTCCCGGCTTGTCCTCGGCGCGGGGATTGACTACACTGGCGGCATGGGCGATGGGGTCTGGGTCGGCGCGGCGCTCATCATCGGCCTGGTGGGCGCCGCCGGGTACCGGTGGTATCGTCACCGCCGCGCGGGGCAGCTCGCCGATGAGTTGTTAGCCGCGGCCCTCAAAGACAAAGATTCGTTTCGACGATGACGCAGGAGTAACAAAGGAACCGCTATGGCCGACATGGGGAATGAACAGGGAGGCAAAGCGTATGCGCTCTATTCGTCGCTGCGGCGCTTCTTCGAGCCTCTGCGGGAACATTGGGACAAGCTGACGCCCCAGGAGCGGGACGTCGTCATCAAGGAGGTGGAAGGGTTCTTGAATTCTGTCCGTCCGCCTGAAAAGCACTAGCGGGGTTCGTCCAGGACCTCGCGGACCTTGTGCTCCAGGGTATCGGGCATAAACGGTTTCGGGAGGAAGGAGGCGCCGGCCGGTACGGCGTGCGCCTGGGCGGTAAAGCTCCCCGTGTAGCCCGAGATGAAGAGGAGCTTCATCTCGGGACGCAAGGGATTGAGGCGGGCGGCCAGTTCAAATCCGTTCATGCCCGGCATCACCACATCCGTGAGCAACAGATGGATGGGGCCCTGGTGTTGGTCCGAAATCCTCATGGCTTCGGCGGCGGAGCCCGCCTCCAAGACGGTGTACCCCTGTTCTTCCAGCACCGTCCGAGCCAAGCTCCGGATGGATATCTCGTCTTCGACCAGCAGGATGGTGGCCACATTTTTCGGAAGGGCCGCCGGCGCGCGGAGCTGATCGATCGGACGTGTTTTCTCATCCACGCGAGGCCAGTGAACGGTGAACGTCGTACCCTGCCCCGGGGCGCTGACGACGCTGATGACGCCCCCGCTCTGCGCCGCGATCCCGTAGACCATGGCCAACCCCAACCCCAACCATTTGCCTTCCTTGGTGGTGAAGAACGGTTCGGCCAGGCGGGCCTGCGACTCGGGATCCATGCCGACCCCGGTATCGCTCACGGTCAGCCTGACGGCCGGGCCGGGTTGACGGGCGTCGACCTGGCGGCCGTCTTGGCCCTGTTCCCACTCGACCCGGTCGGTCGCAATCGTGAGCCGCCCGCCGTCCGGCATGGCCTCCACGGCGTTGACGGCCAGTTGATGCAACAGTTCGCGAATCTGCACCGGGGCGGCGTTGATGCGGCCAAGGCCCGGGGCCAGCGTCAACGCCAGCCGGACATTCCGTCCGGTCAACTGCCGGAGCGTCGGCTCCATGTCGGCGATCACGACGTTGATGTCCAGGATCTCCTGCGGCGCATCGCGACGGCTGAAGGCCAGGAGCTGACGGGTCAAATCGGCGGCGCGCTCTCCCGCCTTCGCAATTTCTTCGATGCGATGGCGCTGGGGGTTGTCGGGCGCGATGGTGTTCAGGATGAGCTGGCTGTACCCTGTGACGATCGTCAGCATGTTGTTGAAGTCGTGCGCGATGCGCCCGGCCAACCGTCGTACCGTCTCGACCTTCTCCTGCCATGCCCCCTCGTCGAGCGGCCGCGCGTGGGCGTGCGTCGAGGGTCGTCCGTTCGTCCGGTGCGCCAAGACCCCGATCGTCCCCAGGAACCGCGGCTGTCTCGCGGCGCTGTAGAGCCCGGTCGCGCTGCACTCGACCGGCACGGCTTGCGTGTCGGGGCTCGCCTCGGTTTTGGCCATCAACCGGAGCGCGAGACGATGGGTGGCTCTCGCGCCGGTGCGTCGCTCATTGACACGGCGTTCCCCTCGGTCCCGATCTTGGGGGGCGAGGACGGTCGAGTAGGGAGTGCCGAGGAGTTCCTCCGCGCTATGGCCCAGGAGCGCCGCTACGGCCGGACTCAACGCAACGAACCGCCCGTCGGGGTCCAACTCATAGATGACGTCTTTGATGGTCTCGAAGAGGAACTTCGCCCGCTTGTCCGCAAGATCCAACCGTGCAAGCCGGTCTCGGTGTTCCAGCATGGTGCCCGTCACGACGGGCAACTCCGCCAGGTACACAGGCGACTGCAGGGACAGGACGTGGTCGGCTCCGGCCTGTGTGAGGTGGGTCGAAACCTGGGCGTCATAGTGGTCGGTCAGCACAAGAATGGCGGCGTCAGCCGATCGTCTTCTGAGCTCGGACAGGATTTCGAGCCCGCTTCGTCCGGAGAGACGTTCATCCAGCAGGGCCGCGTCGCACGTCCGTCTCGAAACCCAGTCCAAGGCCTCCTCGGCCGTATACACGGCCTCGATGTGACAGCCAGGGTAAAACCCTCGCATCCTCTGCGTGATCCGCTTGATCTCTTCCGCGCGCTCGCTTACCAACAGGAAGGAAAGGGGGGCGGTCTGTGGCATGACCTTCTCCAGCTTGGGCGTAAGAGGAGACAGCGTCCCCCTGCCCTGTACGGCATCCTTTCCCAAGAATCAAGCCTTTTTTAGGAGGAAGTACTTTCAAGGGTAGGTACCGGCAAGAACCGACAGCAATGGGAAGGAATATATCATCCCATGAACCGGCCTGACGTCCGAATCATGTGCAAGCCATCGCGCCGCCTCCGGCATTGCGTTGTGGTCGTGGCCTGTCTGCCGGCGCGCGCCTCAGTGGGGCTCGTCCAGCACTTCGCGGACCCTGTGTCCCAGCTCGTCGGGCGTGAAGGGCTTGGTCAGGAGCGTGCCGATGCCTTTGAGGCCGCCTTCGAGGGGTGCCACGTCGGCCGTATAGCCGGACATGAACAGCACGCGTATCTGCGGCTGCAGGGTCAGGATCCGCTCCGCCAGTTCCCGCCCGTTCATCCCCGGCATAATCACGTCGGTCAGGAGCAGATGCACCGGACCCCGCTGTTCGCGAACACGTCGCAGGGCCTCTTCCCCACCGCTCGTCTCCAGTACCTGATAGCCCAGGGCTTCAAGGCTGCTACGCGCCACGTCCCGCACCAGCAAGTTGTCCTCCACCAGCAGGATCGTCTCCGAGCCCCCGGCCGGCTGCAACGGGAGGGCTTCCGAACGAGCCGTCGGCTCCGGGGGCGATACCTGGGGCAGATGGATCTCGAACCGGGCTCCTTTCCCCGGTTCGCTTTCCACCTCCACGAACCCGCCGCTCTGGGTCACGATCCCATAAACCGTGGCCAGTCCCAGTCCGATCCCCCAGCGCGGCCCCTTGGTCGTGAAAAACGGCTCAAAGCAATGGTCCCGGGCATAATCGTCCATGCCCTCGCCGGTATCGCTCACGGCCAGCATCACGTGAGTTCCCGGCGTCGTGAGCGCGAGCCGCTCGGCCAGTCGCGGATTGCCCGCGACGTTTGCGGTCTCGATCGTCAGCCGACCGCCGGCGGGCATGGCATCGCGCGCATTCAACGCCAGGTTCAGGAGCACTTGCTCCATTTGCCCGCGGTCGGCGTTGATCCACCCGAGCGCGGGATCCAGTCGCGTCACCAGCGCGATGGGTGCGCCCAGCAGGGACCGCAGCGAGGAGTCCATGGCCGTCACCACGGCATTCACGTTCAACTCGGTCGGCTGCAGCACCTGTTTGCGGCTGAGGGCCAGCAACTGGTGCGTCAGGCTGGAGGCCTTCTTTCCCGCCTCTTGGAGCTGGTGCACATGGCGGGCGTGGGGTTGGTCGTCGCCCAGGCTTGCCAGCAGCATGTGGCAGCGGCCCATGACGACCGTCAACAGGTTGTTGAACTCGTGGGCGATCCCGCCGGCGAGCCGCCCGATGGCTTCCATCTTCTGCGATTGCCGTAAATGTTCCTCGCTGGCGCGCAGGGCCTCCTCCGTCCGCTTCCGCTCGCGGATGTCGCGCATGACGCAGACGATCCCGCCGCCTTCCAACGGCGTGAGGGACAGCTCCTGAGGGAAGACGGTCCTGTCACGCCGCATACCGAGCGCTTCGCCTTGCCAGTGCCGCTGCTCCTTCATCTGAGGAAGCGCGTCCCGTTCGAGTCGCTGCGCCTCGGCGTACCCGAGGACGGTCCGCCAGGGCTTGCCGATCAGCTCCTGGGCCTGCTCATACCCGTGCAGGCGGGCGAAGGCCCGGTTGACGTAGCTGAAGGTGCCCTGGGGGTCCCGCACCGCGATGCCGTCCCAGGAGGCTTCGATGGCGGCCAGCTGTTCGGAGTCGGTGATGTCCACGGAGAAGACGATGACTCCGACGACGGCCCCCTTTTCGTCGCGATACGGAACTTTGTCCGTCCGGATCCATCGTTTTTCGCCGGAACCGACCTGATAGGGCTCGACGATGCCGAGTTTCGGCTGGCCGGTCCTGATGACCTCCAGGTCGTCTTGGTGGTACTGCTTCGCTTGGTGGGGATAGAGGTCGTAAATGGACCGGCCTTCCAAGTCGCGGACCGGCATCCCGATCGAGTGAGCCGCCGTCCGGTTGACGCGCAGGATCCGATTGTCCGCGTCTTTGTACCAGATCATGGCCGGGACCGAATCGAAGATGGTCTGCCGCTCCTTCTGCGCCAGGAACAGCCGCTGCTCGGCCCGCTTGACGCGCAGCACGAGCATCGTCGCCAGCCATATGATGGCGGCGACGATGGCGCGCATGGCGAGGCCGAGTTGTCGCGGGACGCCGGGCGGCGAAGCGATGGCGCCGATGACGATCAGCACCGTATAGGCGGCCGCCAGTGCGACGGCTGCGCCTTTATTCGGGGAGCGTAGCAGGAGCAGGAGGGGCACGAGATACAGGATCTCGACCTCGACGCCCGGCGGGCTTCTCAGGTCGAGTAGGAAGATGCCCGCGGTCAGGAGGAGGGCGACCGGGGTGACGAGGAAGCGGAACGCCTGGAGGAGCCTGTTCAGGGGTAGTCCATGGCTCCCTCCCGAGACAGATGGCGAACTCGATTCGTCCCCATGTGTAGCAAGTTGGAGCCGAGAAGGCAATAGGTAGATGCTACAGGGGGTGAGGCCTACGAAGTTTCCGGTGTCCCGCCAAGTCGAATCGCCTTCGGCCCGTGCTTCTCGATGATGGCGTCCATGGCGGCGAGGGCGTGGCGCCGCCGCTGGTCGAAGAGACCTCCCGCCGCGGGGAGGAGATCGCCGAAGGTGATCCCGGCAAGCCGGTACGAGGTGTGCGGCGACAGGAGTCCGCGCAGCGTCTCGCGGATCTCCCCCCACATGACCGCGTCATCGTTCAGCGGTTGGGGGAAGCGCTGCTGCTTGGCGGTGATCCGGTGCGCTGCGTCTTTGAGTTTCACGGTAAAGGAGCCGGCCGCGAGGCCCTCCATCCGTAGCTCGTGCGTCAGCTCGCCGAGAAACCCGCGCAGCGTCCGTTCCAGGAACGCTACATCGTTCGTGTCGTGCTCGAACGTCGTCTCACGGCCAAGGCTCTTGCGTGCGCGATCCGGCACGACCGGATCATCGTCCCTCCCTTGCGCGAGCGCCTGGATGACCGGCAACCGTTTGCCCCAGGCCCGGCGCAACAGCGGCTCGAGACGGGGGTCCAGCAAGTCGCCGATCGCGCGTACGCCGAGCCGGTCCAGCGTTTCGGCGGTCTTCGGCCCGATGCCGGGCAGCGACTTCACGGGACGCGGGGCCAGGAAGGCCGCTTCGGTGCCCGGCTCGATCACCGCCAATCCGTCGGGCTTGTGCGCATCCGCGGCGACCTTGGCCACGGACTTGCCGGTGGCCAGGGCGATCGTGCACCGCAGGCCGGTCGCCTCGAGGATCGCGTCTTTGACGCGCTGCCCCAAGAACCTCGGATCGGGGTGGAGGGTTTGGAGGTCCGTCGCGTCCGCATAGAACTCGTCGATGCTGGTCCATTCGACGGCGGGAAAGAACCGGTCGGCCACCTGACGCATCTGCTCGTGCAGGCGCTGGTAGAGGGGCCGATCCGGCGGAACGAGGATCAGGTGAGGGCACAACGTGAGGGCTTGCGCCGTCGGCATGGCGGAGCGGACGCCGTACTGCCGCACCGCGTAGCTGGCGGCGGCGATGATCCCGCGCGGCGGCCGTCCTCCCACCGCGACCGGTTTCCCGGCCAGCGACGGATCGGCCAGGACGGCCGCGGACGCGAACATGGCGTCCACATCGCCGAAGAGAATCTGGCGGAACCACTTCGCCATAGAACAGAACCCCGGAGCTTATGGCTTATGGCCGATGGCCCAGACAAGAGCAGATGGCGTATAGCATATGGCTAAGAATCGGACGGAAATTTAATAGCCATGCGCTACGCTCTTGCCATAGGCTATCGGCTATAGGCTCTTCTCCGCGCTCAGCTCTTCTAAATTCCCCCGGCAACTCCCGCAGCGATGACGGCTTGGCCTGATGCTCCGCCGCTGCCGCTCGTAGGTTTGCCCGCAGTTCAGGCATCGCCAGGCGTACTTGGCCAGCCTTCGCACCGCCTCGGTCAGGTCATGACGGATGGTGATGCCCAACCCGCTCCGGTTCATGGCTTCCATCTTGCGGTGGAAGTCAGGCCCGTGGTTCGGGCGACGCTTGAGGATGTCGTATTGCCACTGGTGAATCATTTCATGGGCCAGGGTGGCGAAGATCTCCCGCTCGGCCTGGGCGGAAGAATCTCGGAGCAGCGGGGCCGAAAGACGGATCCGGCGCTGCCGTCCGCCGATCACCGGCAGGCGCGGGCCGCCCCGGCTCACGAACAGCCCGGCGGAGGCGGTCAGGCGCCGGCTCCAGACGATCTCGATGGGAGGCAGTCCCCCGTCGAACCAACGGAGGTTCAAGTCGGTCCAAAGGCGTTGCAGGTGCGCTGGGTCCACGGTCAATGTGCGGGGCAATCGGCGCGAGCTACGTCCGGGCCGCCTGCGCCAGCAGGCCCCGGACGTACAGCCGCACGCCCTCTTCCAGTGAGGTGAAGGGCGCCGTATAGCCGGCGGCGCGGAGCCGGCCCATCTTGGCCTCGGTGAAATACTGGTACCGCTCACGAATCTCGATCGGCGTGTCGATGAACTCGATCGCCTCGGGCCGTCCCAGCTCGCGAAAGACGCAGCGGACCAGGTCCAGGAACGTCCTGGCCTGTCCCGTCCCCAGGTTGAAGATCCCGCGAGCCAGCGGCTTCTCCAGCGCGAAGCGGAGGACGTCCACGACGTCGCGCACATAGATGAAGTCTCGTTTCTGTTCTCCGTCGGCGATCCCGGCCTTGTGGCTCTTGAACAGGCGGACCTTCCCCTTCGTCCGGACCTGGTCGAAGGCGTGGAGCACCACGCTGGCCATCTTGTCCTTGTGGCGCTCGCCGAAGCCGTACACGTTGAAGAACTTGAAGGCCGACCAGGCCGGCGGGGAGCTGCCGCGCCGCTCCTGGTCGAGGGCCCAACAGTCGAAGTCCTGCTTGGACTGACCGTAGGGGTTCAGCGGCTTCAGCCGGGGAATCAGGGTCTCGTCGTCGTCGTAGCCCAGCGATCCGTCGCCGTAGGTGGCCGCGCTGCTGGCGTAGACGAGGGGGAGGCGTTGTTGGACGCAGTAGGTCCAGAGGTGCTGCGAATAGTCCAGGTTGACAGATTTGAGATAGGCTTCGTTCATCTCCGTCGTGTCTGTGCAGGCGCCCAGGTGGACGACGGCCTTCAGCGCCGGCTGCTCCGTCTGGAGCCAGGACCGCAGCTCATGCAGGCTGACCCTGCTGCCGAAGTCGATCCCGGCCATCTCGGGCCTCGTCCCGAAGGATGCCAACTCATCCACCGACACGACCGGCCAGCCCTGCTCGTTGCACGAGGCCACGAATCGTGAGCCGATGAAGCCGGCGGCGCCGGTGACGAGAATGGGGTGGAGAGGTTTCATGGCGGAACGTGTCAGCTCGGTTTGCCGATCAGTGCGGCATCGATCAGTTCGCAGAGGACATGGCCGAGCGTGATGTGGCTTTCCTGAATGCGCGCGGTCACGGTCGAGGGAACGATGAAGGCATGGTCCACGATTCCCGCCAGCTTGCCGCCCTTGCCGCCGGTCCAGCCGATGGTGACCAATCCACACTCGCGCGCGGCCGCGACGGCCTTCAGCACGTTGGGAGAGTTGCCGCTGGTGCTGATCGCGATGGCGACGTCGCCCTTGCGCCCATGGGCGCGGACCTGCCGGGCAAAAATTTCGTCATAGCCGTAGT
Organism: Nitrospirota bacterium; assembly: GCA_004296885.1. Classification (NCBI taxonomy): domain Bacteria; kingdom Pseudomonadati; phylum Nitrospirota; species Nitrospirota bacterium. Next base: position 187,925 of record SCVN01000003.1, read on the forward strand.
CGTTGCCGATACAGGTGACGGCCGCCATGTCCGTCGCCAGGGCCATAGCGGGGTAGGGGGATCGATCCCGGTGGTAGCGTCCCACGAATTCGGCCGCGATATGGCTGGCGTCGGTGGAGCTGCCGCCGTTGCCGAACAGCAGCACCTTCTGCCCCGCTTGAATGGCGCGGATGAGCAACTGTGCCACCAGGACGATGCGGTCGGCGTGCTCGGCGACGAACCGCCGCTTGACGTCGGCGCTTTCCTCGAACGCTTTCAGCGCCAGCTCTTTCATGGGGCGATTGTAGGCGAGGGCCTCCGGTCTGTCAAACAAGACGGGAGCCGGGCTGATCAGCCCGCGGTCTTGTCGAGCCGTCCCCGCAGTTCTTCGAGCGCCGCCAGGATTTCGGCCGGCCGCGGCGGGCAGCCGGGGATGCGAACGTCCACGGGAATGTGTCGCTCGACCGGACCGGTCACGGCGTAGCTCCCCTTGAACACCCCGCAGTTGACGGCGCAGTCCCCCAGAGCGATGACCAGCTTCGGATCGGGCGTGGCCCTGTAGACATCTTTCAAGGCCCGCTCCATGTTCACGGTGACCGGCCCGGTGACCACCAGCGCGTCGGCATGGCGGGGGGAGGCGGCCACGTGGAGGCCGAATCGCTCGCCGTCGTACACCGGGTTCATCAAGGCGTTCATCTCCATCTCGCAGGCATTGCAGGAGCCTGTGTCCACTTCACGGACGGCCAACGATCGCCGGAAAGGCGCGGCGTTTTTCCTGGCCTCCGAAGCGACCGGTTGCTCGGCCGGTCCCGCCTCTGGGTGCTGGCCCGTCACGACGCCCGTCTTGAGACTCTTCTTGATGATGCGGAACATGGTGCCCCCCAGGTGAAATCGAATCATTGACGATTGCCAGAATTGACAATTGCCAGGATTAACGGATCAGGTAATCGTCAATTCTGCGCAATTCTTCGGAATCGTCAATTTTTCACAAGTCGTTCCCCGCATACGACAAGTTGAAGCTCTTGTTGATGAGCGGGAAGTCCGGGATGATATTGCCCAGGACCGCCCACTGGATCGCCGGCCAGTTGACGAAGGAGGGATCGCGCACCTTGCAGCGGTGGATCCGTCCCTCTTCGCCGGCCATGACCACATAGAGGATCTCGCCCCGCCAGCCCTCGACCGCCGACAGGGCCCAGGAGCCGGCCGCCGGCAAGCCGGCCGGCTCCACGGCGATCGGGCCCTGCGGGATCAGCCGGCGGATTTCCCCGATCAGCCGCACGGACTCATGGATCTCGTCCATGCGAACTCGCAGGCGGGCCCGCACGTCGCCGTAGCGGTACAGGGCCACCTTCACCGGCACTTCGTCATACGCGGCAAAGGGGCGATCGCGGCGCAGGTCTCGGTCGATGCCGGAGGCCCGGCCGACCAGGCCCATGACGGCATGGTCCCAGGCGGTGCGTTCCTTGAGCACCCCCGTCGCCTCCAGCCGGTCCGTGAGCGAGGCGTTGGCAAAGATGACGGACTCAAGTTCGGAGAAGTCACGCTCAATGGCAGCGGTCTCTTCCAGCAGGCCGGACAACTGCCCGGCCGTGAGATCGCATCCGGCGCCGCCGATTTGATTGACGCCCCGGAGAAAACGGGAGCCGGTCAACCGGTCGTTGAGCTGCATGATCCGCTCTTTCATCCGGCTGCAATGGGCATGGGCCAGGGCGTAGGCCGTGTCGTTGCAGATGGCCCCGACGTCGCCCAGGTGGTTGTGCAGCCGCTCCAGTTCCAGAAAGAGGCTGCGCAAGTATCGGGCCCGCCGTGGGACCTCCAGCCCCAGCAGGGCTTCGACCGCCTGGCAGTAGGCCAGGCTGTGGCCGACGGTCGTGTCGCCGGAGACCCGCTCGGCCAGTGACAGCCCCGTCGTGAGACGTTGTCGCTCGAAGAGCTTCTCGACCCCGCGGTGCTTCCAGAAGTGATGCAGTTCGAGCTGCATGATCGGCTCGCCGGCGACCGAGAACCGGAAGTGTCCCGGTTCGATAATCCCGGCATGGATCGGTCCGACCGGCACTTCGAACACCCCTTCGCCCTCGATGCGGCGAAAGACGTGCTGCCCCTGGTGGCGCTCCAAGACGGTATCCCAGTGGAAATCTTTTTTCAGAGGATGGGTCCCTTTGGGCCAGTGCTCGTGCCTTACCAGCCGGCGTAAATCCGGGTGTCCTTGCGCGATCAGTCCGAACAGGTCCCGGATTTCGCGTTCATACCACTTGGCCGCATGGATATGGGGGGTGATGGATCGGAATAGCCGGTCGTCACCGTGCAGATCCGTGCACAGCAGCAGCCAGTCTTTTTGTTCCACCAGCGTGAATAAATAGCAGAGCTCGTACCGAGCCTCGCGGGGACGATGGTCCACCGCCCACAGGAGCGAGAGCGACCCGCGCAGATCGGGATGCGTGTGGACGAAGTGGGCCACGAGGGGCAAGGTCTCCTTGTCCAGCCTGAACCTCGGAATCCCTTGAACCTGGCTCACGTCCGCGATAGCGTTCCCGAACGCTTCTTGCAGTCGCTCCGTCGGATTGATGGTCTCGGCCATGGGGTCACCTCACCAACAGTACGGTCGTCGCGTGATCCAGCAGCGTCTTGAGCCCTTCGGGGATCGCCACACCCAACGCCACCAGCATCAGGGCCATGACGATCAACGGCACCTGTCCCATGCCCCATCCCTCCCCCCGCGCGACATGGTCCGGCGGGGTCCCCCAGACCATCGCCGTGACGCGGTAGACGAACCCGCCGAACAGCACGACGCCGAAGAGCAGAAAGACCGCCACCAGGCCCAGGCTGCGCGCCTCGTCGGCGACCGTGACGGTCAGGAACTGGCCCAGCTGCAGCGTGTTCGAGGCGAATTCCTGCGCCGCCAGCGCCGAAACGACCAGGACCTCGCTGGAGAAGAGCGCGAACGGCGGCAGGCCGGTCAGCGCCAGCCCCGCAACGAGGACCGCCGCCGCGGTCAGAGGTTGGGCCCTGGCCAGCCCCCGTACCTCTCCGATCTCCAGGGTGTCGAACCGCCGGTGGATGTTGCCGGCCGCAAAAAACGCCAGCGATTTGGCCAGGGCATGGTTGAGCAGGTGTAGGAGCCCGCCGAAGGTGCCGACCGGGCCTCCGACTCCGAACCCGACCATGGCCAGCCCCATGTGTTCGATGCTGGAATAGGCGAAGAGTCGCTTGTAATTGTGTTGGATCAGGACGAACAGGGCCGCCAAGGCGAACGACACCAGCCCGAACAGTATGAGCAGGTCCCCGGCGAACTGGGACGGGATCGCCCGGTCCACGATGGTCTTGCTGCGCAGCACTGCATAGACCGCCACTGTCTCCAGGACGCCGGCCAACATGGCCGCCACCGGGGCGGGCGCTTCGCTGTAGGCTTCCGGCACCCAGGTATGCATGGGGACCAGCCCGACCTTTGTACCGTATCCGACCAGGATGAAGATGAAGGCCAGCGTGAGCACGTGTGGGTCCAGCCGGTCGGCCACCTCCAGGAGCTTGGTGACGTTGAGCGCGGTGCTGACGTCGCCGAGCACCCGCACGGAGGAGTAGTAGGTCAGCACGGTGCCGAACAGGGCCAGCGCGATCCCCACCGAGCAGAGGATCAGGTATTTCCACCCGGCCTCCAGCGCCTCGCGCGTCCGGAAGAACGCGATCAGGAACGTGGTGGCCAGCGTCGTGCCCTCGATCGCCACCCACAGGACGCCCAGGCTGTTGGCCATGGTGGCCGCCACCATCGCCAACAGGAACATGTGGAACAGAAAGAAGAACCGGCTGAGACGCTTCGGCCCGATCGTCCCGCGGGCCAGATGGTGGTCCATGTACGACCACATATACAGCGAGCAGGACAGCCCGATCACGGCGATGATGAACAGGATGAACGCCGAGAGCGCGTCCACGTAGACGAAATCCCCCAGCGCCGTCACCGGCCCCTCGGTCAGCACCCGATGGCCGAGGGAGGCCTCGGCGGCGACGATCGCCGCCATCGAGGTGAAATTCACCCCATGCAGGATGCGCGCCCTGCGGATCACCAGGCTGAGCAGCCCCGCGAGCAGCGGCCCGCCCAACAGGACCAGGATGGCCGTCATACGAGTCTCTGTTCCTCCTATTCCTTCAGGGTCGTGAGCTGGCTCGTATCCAGGCTGTCGAAGGCGTCCTGGATCCGGTGGGTATAGATGCCGACGATCAGGCTGGCGACCAGCACGTCGAAGAACACGCCCAGCTCCACGATGAGCGGCATGCCGTAGGCGGCCGCCGTGGCCCCCAGGAACAGGCCGTTCTCCATCACCAGGAAGCCGACCACCTGGGTCACCGCTTTCTTGCGGGCGATCATCGTGAAGAAGCCGATCAGCACGATCGCCAGCGCGATCGCCAACGAGTCCCGCGTGAGCAGGAACCCCAGGGGGATGATGGGCTGCGTGATGAAGAAGGCCAGGATCACCAGGGCGCCGCAGATCAGCAGGCCGGCGGGCACGTTGACGTTCATCTGCAGCTCGCGGGTCACGTTGAGCCGCTCGATCACCTTTTTGAGAATGCGCGGAATGACGAGCCCTTTGATCAGCACCGTCATGGCGGCGGCCAGGTAGAGGTGATGGATGCCCGTCAGGAACGCCACCAGCGCCGTTGTGGCGGCCAGGAAACCCGACTGCAGGGCGAACAGCTCCACACAGGCCGACAGGCGGCGCTGCGCCACGATGGCGAAGCAGGTCAGGAGCAGCAGCGCCGAGCAGAGGTCGACCAATTGGGTCCCGATGTGAGGATCGATCGCCGGCATCTCAGCCTCGGAGCGTGTAAAAGAACACCAGTCCCAGCAACGCCAGGATGAACGCGACGCCCAGGAGCTCGGGCACCCGGAACAGCCGCAGCTTGGCGAACATGGATTCGATGACGCCGATCAGCACCGCCAGCCCCGAGACCTTGACCAGGTAGACCGCCAGGCCGATCCCGATCGCCGCCGGGGTCGGGCTGGTGGCGATCCCCCAGGGGGCAAACACGTTGGCGATCAGAGTCAGGAGCACCAGCAGCTTGATCCCCGCCGCCCATTCGAGCAGCGCCAAGTACCGTCCGGAGTACTCCAACACCATCGCCTCGTGGATCATCGTCAGCTCCAGGTGCGTGGCGGGATTGTCCACGGGGACGCGGCCGGTCTCGGCCAGGGTCACGATAAACAGGGCGGCCAGGGCCATCAGGTGGGGGGCCGGGTCGGTGACGATCCCCTCCAGCAGCGCCGTCTTATGGACGATGGTGCTCAGGTTCGTGGAGCCGGCCGTGAGCGCGATGGCGAAGATCGAGACGATCATGGCCGGCTCCGTCAGGGAGGCCACGATGGCCTCGCGGCTGCTGCCCATCCCGCCGAACGCCGATCCGGCGTCGAGGCCGGCCAGGATCAGGAAGAAGGTGCCCAGCGCCAGGAGATACACCAGCGCGATGATGTTGCCGGCGAAGCTGAGCGGCATCTGCGAGGCGAAAATCGGCACCAACAGCCCGGCCGCCAACGTGGATGCGAACAGGATGTAGGGCGTGGCGGTGAAGATCCACGAGGTGGCGGTCGAGACGACCGGCTCCTTCCGGAACAGCTTGGCCAGGTCGGCATAGGGCTGGAACGGGCTCGCCCCGCGCCGGCATTGCAGGCGCGCCTTGACCTTGCGGATCAGCCCCACGATGAAAGGGGCGACGGCCAGCAAGATCAGCGTCTGCAGGAGCACCAGCGTCATGGCGTGCAACATCGGTGGCATCCCCTAAACCGCCGTCAGCAGGAGCAGGATGAGGGTCACAAAAATATAGGCCAGGTAGAGGTTCAGGTTCCCGGTCTGGATGATCCGGAGGCGGCCGGCCGCGGCTGAAAAGAACAGGACCACCGGATCGTAGAGGTATTTCTGGAACACCGGCTCGATGTGAAACTCGAACCGCCTGCGTTTGGCGAAGTACTGCGACTCGTCGAGAAATTCCGTCTCCAGCTTCACCGTGGGTCGGTACAGGGTGCTGAAGACCCGCTTGATCGGCTGGACGAAGCCGGTCGCGGTATATTCCATCCGGGGCGTGAGGGTGATCCCGCAGCCCCAGGTCTTGTACGCGCGCCGCTTGAGGCGGCCGCCGAAGATCCAGGCCAGCAGCAGGCCCAGGCCGGCCAGCGCGATCAGCATCACCGCGATGGCGGGCGTCGAGATGCTGGAAAACTCGACGTTCGTCGGCGCCACCGCCCAGCCGTCGAGCGCCAGCACCCGGCCTTCGATCGAGACGCCGGCCAGCGGCCCGGTCACCCGGTCCAGCAGCGGCACGACCACCATCGGGGCCAGGCCGAGGAAGGCACAGGCGGCGGCCAGCCCGCCCATGCCGAGGCGCATCGCGACGGGCACTTCTTCGGCATGGCGCGCATGCGCACTGCGCGGCAAGGCCAGGAACGACAGGCCGAAGGCCTTGGCGAAGCAGGCCAGCGCCAGGGCGCTCGTCAAGGCGAGGATCGCGGCGGCGATCGGGAGCATCAGCTTGAGGAACACCGCGGGGAGATGGAAGCTCAGAAACAGGCTTTGAAAGACCAGCCACTCGCTGACGAACCCGTTCGTGGGCGGCAGGGCGGCGATCGAGACCGCCCCGATCAGGAAACAGAATCCCGTCCAGGGCATGCGGCGGAGCAGCCCTCCGTACTCTTCCATGTTTCTCGTGTGGGTCGCGTAGAGCAGCGAGCCGGCGCCCAGAAACAGCAGCGCTTTGAAGAGGGCGTGGTTGATCGTATGGTACAGACCGGCCAAGAGACCCAGCGCGGCCAACTCCGGCAGCCCGTAGGTCTGGAAGATCATCCCGGCGCCGATGCCCAACAGGATGATCCCGATGTTTTCGACGCTGTGGAAAGCCAGCAGGCTCTTGAGATCATGTTCCATCAGCGCATACATGACGCCCAGCAGAGCCGACGCGGCGCCGACCGCCAGGATCGTAAAGCCCCACCACCAGGGAAACTGGCCGCCCAGAAAATCGAAATAGACCCGCAGGAGGGCATAGATGGCCGTCTTGATCATCACCCCGGACATGAGCGCCGACACGTGCGAGGGGGCGGCCGGGTGCGCGTAGGGGAGCCAGACGTGCAAGGGGACGATGCCGGCCTTGACGCCGAACCCGATCAGGGCGGCGAGGAAGGCCAGCGTGCGCAGCCCCTCGGCTAACGGCTGTTCGGGATGCCGGAAGGCCTCGAACGAGAACGAGCCGGTCTGCTGGAAGAAAATCAGGAACGTCAGGATGATGAAAGCCGTCCCGACGTGCGTCATGATCAAATAGAACAACCCCGCGTACCGGACGTCGGCGTTCTCGTGCTCCGTCACGACCAGGACATAGGATACCAGCGACATCAGCTCCCAGACGATCAGGAAAAAGAACCCGTTGTCGGCGATGATCACCAAGGTCATGGACAGGAGGAAGCCGTTGTAGAGGGAGCCCATCAGTCCGATGGGCGACCGTCCGTAAAACTCAGCGAGGTAGCCGAGGGCATAGACAGAGACCGCCAGCCCGGCCAGCGAGATCGTGAGCACGAAAAAAGCCGCCAGCGGGTCGATCCTGATGGCAAAGGCGAGGAGCGGGAGCGTGGAGGGGAGGGAGGCGTTCAGCGGTGCGGACGCCAGCAACCCCGTCACGCCGAGCAGGATGCCGAACAGGCTCGCCGCAATAGCCGAGCCGTTGGCGAGGATGTTCTGAGCCTTGGGGCGCCCCGGCAGACAGGGGGGAAGCAGGATGCCGGCCGTGTAGCAGGCGAGCAAGCCCAGGAGCGCCAGCGTCATCATTGCGACCCTGTCATCCGCAAGAAGGCGCCTGTCAACATGCTAGTCCTTCGCCGTTTTGAAGGCACCTTCCGGCATGACGAATTCCGGACCGGTTGCGGAACCAGGTGGATCACGGTGCAAGATCGGAGCGCCAAGCGGCAGGAGGGCTTGGCCGGTGAACGCCTGTGAAAGACTCGCAATGGCATGATAGAACGCGAGCACGCCGATGGCCAGATGTCCCAGTCCTGGGAGTGTCTTCGAGATCAACCCCAGCCCGACGCACACGGCAGCCAGGAACGTCAGCGTGATAACCAAATGCAGCAGGCTCAATACGACGGATCGATACGCCGTCAGGTAGACCATGACCGCCGAGAAGATTAAGTATACCAGTTTAATCGGAACATATAACAACCCGTCAAAATTGAAGGTGGTGCTCTCACTCAGCAACTCGGCCCCGAACACCGTGAGCCAATAGAATCCATACATGGTCAGCGCGGTTCCGCCCAGCTGCTCGTTGTAGCGGATATCGGTGAAACCGGCCAATAATTGAACCACCCCGCCAAAGATGATGGCGATGACGAACACGCCGACCTTATCTTCTTCGCCGATCAGCTTGAGTTGCGCCATGCCCAACGTCAGCGCTCCGACGGCAAGGCCGAACAATCCGATGGCCAACACATCAATGCGGCGATTCAGGCTTTCCTCTTTCGTCATTCATTCCCTCTCAGAAAGTTGACTGCGCCACAAACCGGCCGGAACTTTTCACACACGGCGTTGGCCCAGTCCCGACATGGTAGCCCCAGAGGAAAAAGAACAACGACCGCATAGCTGGCGAGGAGGATTCGCGGCAATTGAGCATGCGGTCGGCGTGCAGATTAACGTTCTTGGCGAATTAAGGTGGGGACGAGCTGGCTCTGAACATCGTCCGTATGCCGTAGCGGGTAGAGGGGTGGTCAACCACCTGACCGGCATAGAGCCGCCCGGTCGGAGCGGAAATCGCCATCGTCTTTATCCGTTCAGTGGGCCTGCTTTTTGATCATCGGATCGATTTCTTTCTTCGTGTCCTCGGTCACGTTGTAGCGCACATACGCATGATCCAACACCTCGTTGGCGTAG